>CAINLV010000058.1 GCA_903850565.1 uncultured Actinomycetes bacterium | reverse complement strand
TTGGATGGCTTAGCAACTGGAATTGTCGCGATTTGTGGGACGGCATTCTTTATTTTCTCTTACATACTGGCTGTCGTTAATGGCTTTAACCGCGCTGGCGCTCCATCACTCATCACTGCCGTTTTAGTTGGAATTTGTATCGGCTTCCTGCCGCACAATTTCCATCCAGCGAAAATCTTTATGGGGGACTCGGGGGCTATGTTACTTGGGCTGCTACTTGCCTCAAGTGCGATTACATTGACAGGACAGATTGACTTAAATGCAATTTCAGAATCAAGCTCTCGAAGTACTTACCTTCCACTGGTTCTTCCATTTACAATCTTGGCTATTCCGTTGATTGATTTAGGAATGGCAATTGTTCGCAGATTGCGTGCCGGACGATCTCCATTTGAAGCAGATCGCGAACATTTGCATCATCGATTACTTTCGATGGGCAACTCACACCGAAGAACTACTTTTATTCTTTATACGTGGACTTCAATGTTTGCAATCCCAACAGTAATTGCTGCCTTTGCTCCGTTATGGATCGCGGGCGTTGTCGCGATATTCATGCTTTCAATTTCACTTGCCATGATGAGCGATACTTTAAGGAAGAACCAGGTGCTTGCAAATGTCTAACCAAATCTCCAATAATTCTGAAAATGCTATGTGGAGAGGCGCTCTCATCCCATCTGGGATTGTCGCAATCATTTGCCTTGCCGGCGCGGATTTAATCCGGCATAGGTCTGGCTTCTGGGGCGCATTGATGGCGAGCGCAACTGTGATCATTTTTTTCTCGATCCACCTCATCATCAACAAAGTGGCTAAAAATCTTGATCCAATCGCGACGATGGCTCTGGCTATGTTCTCTTATTTCGCCAAGGTTTTAATCATGGGAGCTTTTCTCATCATCGTCACTAAGACCACGACCCCTGCCACGGTGGATCGCCCAGCTTTTGCATTCACGGCCTTGGCCATTACTGCCGCCTGGCTCGGGGGAGAAATTCGTGCCTTTCTAAATCTCCGTTTGGGGTTACCATTGCCCTCGCTTACTAGCCCCACAAATTTAGACCCGCAATCAGATCAAATAACAGGAGGAACCGATGGCACGAAGTAACGAAGAAGGCGCCATGTGGTCAATCTTCGGATATCTGCTCTCTGGGCTCCTCGTCTGGGGTGGCATCGGTGCGGCTATCGACCACTGGGTTATGCACAGAAACCACTGGTTCATGCTGGTGGGCTTCCTGCTCGGCATGGGGGCCTCGCTTTACCTGGTCTGGCTCCGCTTCGTAAAAGAGTGAGCCAAAGAGTGAGCCAAAGAGTGAGCCAAAGATAAAGTAGTAAAAAGAACGCCTATCAAGTAGCGGGCATCACAGCCTGCCGGATTTCAACTTTCCCCGAATAACTAATAGGGTTCAACCGCCTTACCAATTACCTGCAGTTCGCTTCACCCGGGTTTCCCAGGGATAACCGAGAGTCTTCATAGCTTTTCATAGCTTTTCATAGCTCTTCATCGGTGTTCATGGGAGTTAACAGGAGTTAATAGGAGTTTTTAGGAGTATGTGTGCGCGCTTTTGCTTTTGAGGGGGGATTTGTCCCACCTAGCACCGCCGACTTCAACTTACCTCCAGCATTTGGAAATAGTGAATTCACAACTAAGCCGATTCTTTTAGTTTTCCTATCTGTTATTTTAATTTCAGTTTTCTTCATTCTTTCATCTCGCAAAGCAGCGGTTGTTCCCTCAAAACTGCAATTCGCAGGAGAATTGGTCTACGGCTTCGTTCGCAATGATCTTGGTAAGGAAATCATCGGCGCTGAATTCATGCGTTTTGTTCCCCTCCTCTTCTCGCTCTTTACCTTCATTTTGACCAACAACATCTTTGGAATTGTCCCTCTTTTGCAATTTCCAGCGATGTCGCACGTTTCATTCCCATATGTTTTGGCAGCATTCCCATTCATTGCTTTCCATTACGTAGGAATAAAAAAGCAGGGCCTTGGCCATTACCTTAAAGGCATCGCTTTCATGCCAGGTGTTCCAAAGGCTGTCTATATTCTTCTAACCCCAATTGAGATTGCAACATTCTTCCTCGTTCGACCTCTGACACTTTCGCTTCGTTTATTTGCAAATATGTTTGCTGGCCACCTACTTCTTCTTGTTTTCATTATGGGTGGAGATCACCTCATCAAGGGAGTCATTGGGCTCAAGCTCGTTGCTCCATTCTCATTTACTCTCGGCATTGTCATGACATTCTTTGAATTCATGGTTCAGTGCTTACAGGCTTACATCTTTACTCTTCTTTCAGCGCTCTACATTGCTGGCGCGCTGTCTGACGAGCACTAAAAAGTTCTACTAACTACGAAACGCACCACCTACAGAAAGGCACCACAATGAAAGGCACACTCAACCTGGTCGGTTATGGCCTATCAGCAATCGGACCTGCTATTGCAACAGGCTTGATCTTCGCTGCATACATCAACGGCGTTGCTCGTCAGCCAGAAGCTCGTAGCGTTCTACAGCCAATCGCGT
>CAINLV010000057.1 GCA_903850565.1 uncultured Actinomycetes bacterium | reverse complement strand
CTCAGTCGGTAGAGCGTTTCCATGGTAAGGAAAAGGTCAACGGTTCGATTCCGTTGGGGGGCTCGGCGGGGTAGCTCAGCTTGGTAGAGCAAGCGGCTCATAATCGCTGTGTCGCCGGTTCAAATCCGGCCTCCGCTACCAGCACCAATCTCTAAATTTCGTTAGATAGGCAGGTTCAAGTAACCTTCTCTTCCTACGAACTAGGGGAATTTCACTAGCAACGGATGTAAAAGGAGCACGACGATGGCAAGCAAGAGCGCGGATGTCCGCCCAAAGATCACTATGGCCTGCGTCGAGTGCAAAGAGCGTAACTACATCACCAAGAAGAATCGTCGTAACGACCCAGACCGTCTTGAACTCAAGAAGTTCTGCCCACGTTGCAAGGTCGCTCGCGTTCACCGCGAAACCCGATAACAGATGCTCAATCCCGACCTGGTCGGGCGCACCTTCGCGGGTGACACATCTACCTTGGTTACACAGGAAGCCTTAGACCGTTTCTGTGCCGTGGTTGGTGAAGAAAATACTCAGATAGCACCACCGACTTTTTCTATTTCAATTACTTTGGATCAATCCCAAACCTTGTTGCAAGATAGCGGTTTGGATTGGTCTCGGGTCGTTCATGGCGATCAGCGCTTCGAAATTAAGCGCCCCATCATTGCCGGTGATCATTTGGTCTGTTCATCGACTATCGAAAGCGCTCGCGCCGTTGCTGGAAATGAAATTGTGACAGTTCGTTCTGATCTGCATTCTGGTGATGAACTTGTAGTTTCCACTTGGTCAACATTGGTCGTTCGAGCATGAGTACTTTTCACGCCAACATCGTTGCTGGAGAAGAGTTACCGGCACGAACCTTCCAGATTGATCGCGCGTTATTGGTTCAGTATGCAAATGCCAGCGGCGATCAGAATCCCATTCACCAAAATGAGGAGTTTGCAATATCTGTGGGGCTACCCAACGTAATTGCTCATGGGATGTTAACCATGGCTCTGGTCGGAAAATATGTTTCAGATTTAGCTGGGGGTTCAGCCGCTGTTAAGGAATTTTCGGCACGTTTCACAAAGCCAGTAGTGGTTCCGGCAAACGCTGTTGTGGAATTAAACGTAAGCGCAAAAGTTTCACAGAACGAAAATGGCTTGGTGAAGTTAGATCTTTATGCAAGCGTTGATGATGTAAAAGTCTTGGGAATGGCAAAGGCAGTAATCTCCACCTCATGAGTGCGCAGAATCCGGTTCAAGAAAAACTGGAGCAATTGGGCCAGGCTAGAAAAGTTGCACGTGCCGCCAAAGATTTTAATGAAGCCGACCGAATCCGCGATCAGATTTCTGCTCTTGGCTGGGAGATCGTTGATCTAACCGATGGCTTTACTTTTATCGCCAAATCCAGAGTTTCGATTACTTCTAAAATAAATCAACTCAAAGCTATTTCATATCAAGAGGCCGTTATTACCGTTTCAATGATCGTCGATGGGTTTTGTGAGGATGCGGCCGATTCGATCCGAAGCATCAAAGAATTTTCAGGAAGTTCGGTCGCGATAGTAATTCTCATCAATGGCGAACAAGATTTAGGTTCACTTGTTGAACTCCAAGATGATCGGACATTTTTATTACAAATCACGGCCAAGGCCGGCTGGGGCGAATGCGCTAACGCTCTTTTAAAAATCGCACCTTCGTCCAAGTTAATAATCATGGACCCTTCAACTCGATTTATTGGAGATCCACTAACCATGGTCATGGCTGCCTTCGAAGGTGAAAAGTGGCATGCGGTTGGTTGGAAAGGTGGCCTAATTAATATTGATGATGAATGGCGCACCGTTTCGGATAAAGGTCCTGGTGAAGTCGATGTTCTCTTTAGCTATTTCTTAGCAGTGGATCGAGCCGCCGCACTTGAGGCTGGCGGGTTCAATATTAGAGCGTTGTATTATCGAAATGCCGATATCGAGTTCTCGCTGCGGCTAAAGCAAGCACAGGGCAAACTCCTACAACTGGACTTACCGCTGAAGCAGGAACGCCATCATGGTTACTACGATGTTGATCCCCAGTATCGGGATACCCAATCCAAAAAGAATTACGACCGAATTCTGGAAAGGTTCCGCGGAAAGAATGAGATCTTGTCGCCGCGGCGATAACCTTTAACTATGGATCGCCTAGCCAACATGACCACAATGCATATCGGCGGTCCGGCGCGTACTTTTATTCACGCGCAATCTGAGGAAGAACTTATTTCTGTGGTTAGGGATGCGGATTCTCGTAATGAGCCGGTTCTGATTATTGGCGGCGGTTCAAATTTATTAATCAGTGATGATGGATTTGTTGGCACAGTGATTCGGGTAGAAACTTCTGGAAACTCCTACGAAATTGATGCGTGTAGTGGTGGGATGTTAACGGTGGCAGCAGGTGCCGATTGGGACCAATTTGTTGCCTTTTCTCTTGAAAAGAATTTGGTCGGCCTGGAAAGTCTCAGTGGTATCCCTGGGACAGTTGGTGGAGCTCCCATTCAAAATATCGGGGCGTACGGTCATGAAGTTTCTGAAGTGATTGCCCGGGTTCGGACCTTCGATCGGAGCGAAGATCGTATTCACACTTACACGGCCTCCGAATGCGAATTCGGTTACCGGACTTCACGATTTAAATCCGACCGAAATCGTTGGTTAATTCTGGACGTTACTTTTCAATTGAAGCGCGGCGAATTATCTTTACCAGTTCAGTATTCCGAATTAGCTGCAGCTCTAGGTGTTGACATAGGTGGCCGCGCTCCTTGTGTTGAAGTTCGAGAAAAAGTTTTAGAACTTCGAGGACGAAAAGGCATGTTGATCAACCACGACAATCAGGTCTGGTCCGCAGGATCTTTTTTCATCAATCCAATCATTTCGGGAGAGCGCGCCGAACTTCTTCCCGCCGATGCCCCAAGGTGGCCACAGCCCGATGGCCAGGTTAAAACTTCTGCGGCTTGGCTAATGGAAAAGGCAGGCGTTAACAAAGGTGATCGAAATGCCGGTGCCCAAATTTCCGAGAAGCATGTACTGGCTCTTACCAACAGTGGCGATGCCACCGCGTTAGATATCATCGAGTTAGCAAAGTCAGCCCGCCAGAAAGTTTTTCAACGCTTTGGAATTACCTTAGAGCCAGAAGTTCAGATGATCGGAATCAGCCTAGATTAATCCTTTGCTTCGCCCAACAATTTTTGAACTCTGGTGATTCCTTCGACGATATCTTCATCGCTAAGTGCATAGGAGAAACGAAGATAACCAGATGGACCAAAAGCCTCACCGGGAACGGCAGCAACTTCTACCTCTTCAAGAATAAGCGTTGCAAGTTCTGCTGAAGACTGTGGGCGCTTGCCGCGGATTTCTTTTCCAAGTAGCGCCTTTACCGACGGATACACGTAGAAGGCACCCTGCGGGGTTGGACATATGACTCCAGGAATTTCGTTAAGCATCGCGACAATCAATTTTCTACGTCGATTAAAAGCAACGCCCATTTCGTGGACGGCTGCGAGATCGCCTGTCAGTGCGGCGATTGCAGCTCGCTGCGAAACGTTGGAAACGTTAGAGGAAAGATGTGATTGAAGATTGGTAGCCGCTTTGATGACATCTTTGGGCCCAATCATCCAACCGACTCGCCAGCCGGTCATGGCATAGGTTTTTGCGACACCATTCAAAATTATGGTCCGGTCTGCCATCTTCGGAACAGCTACGGGAAGGCTGGTTGCTGTCGCGCCGTCATAGAGCAGATGTTCGTAAATTTCATCGGTGATGACCCAGAGGCCATTTTCATAGGCCCACTGGCCGATGGCCCTAACCTGTTCGGGCGAATACACGGCGCCAGTTGGGTTAGAGGGAGAGCAGAAGAGCAAAACCTTGGTTTTATCGCTCCGGGCCGCTTCAAGTTGCGCCACCGTGACCAGATAATCCTGGGTTTCGTCGGCGAAGACCTCAACGCTGACTCCACCGGCCAACTTGATGCATTCGGGGTAGGTGGTCCAGTACGGCGAAGGAAGGATGACTTCATCGCCTGGATCAAGAATCGAGGCGAAAGATTGATAAACCGCCTGCTTGCCACCATTAGTGACCAGGATCTGGTCGGCGGTTATGGAATATCCAGAATCTCGTTGGGTTTTGGCAACGATGGCATCTCGAAGTTCCGGTAATCCTGGCGTGGGGGTGTAGCGATGGTTGGCTGGCTTGCGGGCGGCTTCGATCGCCGCTTCCACGATATAGCCCGGGGTAGGGAAGTCGGGTTCACCGGCTCCGAAACCAATAACGGGGCGACCGGCCGCTTTAAGCGCCTTCGCCTTTCCATCCACGGCTAGGGTGGCTGATTCTGCGATTGCTGCGATTCGGGCAGAAACTCGAGGTTTTTCGGTGCTCATGTGGAAAGTCTACAATCTCAAGAATGCGCTCGCGTTCGGGGCGCGTTTTACTGATGGCCACTCTGGCAACTACACTCCTCGTTCTGGCGCTTGCAATAGGTCATGCTCAACCATGCCCAAGTAACGCTCGAAGGGCAGTAGCTCAACTGGCCAGAGTTCCGGTCTCCAAAACCGGCGGTTGGGGGTTCAAGTCCCTCCTGCCCTGCAAGTTAGGGGTGCCTAGAAATAGGCACAACTAAAACGATCGATAGCAGTTCTGATGGATCGGGTACTAATGGATTGAACGACCACGTTCGATCTAGCAATAATGAAATGTGAATGAAAGGAAGTGCGCATGAGTGATGAGAAACGCTCAGAAGAGGCCGCTCTAGGACTCTTTGGACGCATCAGCCTGTTCTATCGCCAGGTTGTTTATGAATTACGCAAAGTGGTTTGGCCTACTCGCCAACAACTTTCAACCTACACCGCGGTGGTATTAGTTTTCGTTGGATTCATTATTGCGGTTGTCTCACTGCTTGACGTAGTGCTGACAAAGATCGTTTTCTTGGTATTTGGTTAAGGCGGAGAAATGTCATTGGAAGAAACTTCACAACAAGATTTGGGCAACGCTGCCCCAGTGGATGCTTTTGAAGCAGCACTGGCCGCGACCGCTGCTCCTGTCGAAGTTGTTGACGAACTAGTAGAAGTTGAAGCGACCGAAGTGGTTGCCGAAGAATCTGCTGAACCTGCTGCCCAGGTGGAAGAAGCGGCAGAAGAAGTAGTTGAAGATGATGAGAATGCCGAATTCCGCCGTGCGCTTCACACCGCTGCGGGCGATTGGTATGTCGTTCACTCTTATGCCGGATATGAGAAGAAGGTAAAGGGCAACCTTGCCAACCGTATTCACACATTAAATATGGAAGATTTCATTTTCCAGGTAGAAGTACCTGAAGAAGAAGTTACCGAAATTAAGAACGGTGTTCGTAAGCAAGTAAAGCGAAATGTTTTCCCAGGTTATGTCTTGGTTCGTATGGATCTGACCGATGAGTCATGGTCATGCGTTCGAAACACTCCAGGAGTAACTGGTTTCGTGGGAAATGCTCATCACCCTTCACCATTGCTATTAACAGAAGTTGAAAATATTTTGGCGCCGCGTCCGGTCAAGAAATCGGATAAGCCAGAAATTCGGGTTGTTGACTTTGAAATCGGTGAGTCTGTAACTGTTATGGATGGCCCATTTGCCACCTTGCCAGCGACTATCAACGAAATCATGCCAGAGCAGGCCAAGCTAAAGGTTTTGGTCTCCATCTTTGGTCGCGAAACCCCGGTAGAACTTTCATTCCATCAAGTACAGAAGCTATAAAGAAAAGAGAAACATCATGGCACCAAAGAAGAAGATCACTGCAATGATCAAGTTGCAGATCCAGGCAGGCGCTGCAACACCAGCTCCTCCAGTTGGACCTGCTCTCGGTCAACATGGTGTCAACATCATGGACTTCGTCAAGGCATACAACGCTGCGACCGAAGCTCAGAAGGGCCAAATCATTCCGGTAGAAATCACCGTGTATGAAGATCGTTCCTTCACATTTGTCACCAAGACTCCACCAGCATCACGTTTAATCTTGAAGGCTGCTGGAATCGAAAAAGGTTCTGCGGTTCCACATAAGACCAAAGTTGCTGCAATCTCCCAAGCTCAGGTTGAAGAGATCGCAAAGTTAAAGATGGAAGATCTCAATGCAAACGATCTTGCAGCTGCAAGTTTGATCATCGCAGGTACTGCACGCTCAATGGGCGTCACTGTTACTGCGTAATTTGTAGAACTAAAAACTTAATAAAAAGTAAGTGGGAGAACCGCGCTGGTTCGCTAACCACACTCCAATAAATAGTTCCCGAAGTGGAACAAGAAGTAAGGACAGAGATGAAGCGCAGTAAGAAATATGTAGAAGCAGCCGCCAAGGTTGATGCAAAAACTTTGTATTCACCTTCCGCTGCCGTGAAGTTGGCTAAGGAAACATCAACGACAAAATATGACGCGACTGTTGAAGTTGCCCTTGGTCTTGGTGTGGATCCTCGTAAAGCTGATCAAGCAATTCGTTCCACAGTTAACCTGCCACACGGAACTGGTAAGACCGCCCGGGTTTTGGTTTTCGCCGGCGGCGAGCGCGCTGAAGAAGCACGCGCAGCTGGTGCCGACATCGTTGGCGCAGATGAATTAATTGATGAAGTTTCCAAGGGTCGTCTGGATTACGACGCAGTAGTAGCCACCCCAGAAATGATGGGTAAGGTCGGTCGCCTCGGAAAGGTCCTTGGACCTCGTGGTTTGATGCCTAACCCAAAGACTGGAACCGTGACCACTGACGTCGCCAAGGCTGTAACCGATATCAAAGGCGGAAAGATCGAATTCCGCGTTGATAAGAACTCCAACCTTCACTTCATTATCGGCAAGGTTTCCTTCACCGTGCAGCAGTTGGCCGAGAATTACGCCGCTGCCATGGAAGAAGTACTCCGTTCCAAGCCATCCTCATCGAAGGGCCGTTTTATCCGTAAAGCGACCATTTCCACCACAATGGGACCTGGCATAAGCGTTGATCCAACCGTCGTTCGCGATGGTGGAGATAACGTCAACAACTAGTTTCACCCGTTACTCGTACTACCGGAATTTTGACCAGCTTGGGCCTGATGGCTTAGGCTGGTCATCTCACCAAAGACTGCAGGTTTCGGGTCAGACCGAAATAATTGCCAGGGAGTTCTTAAAAAAACCTCCGGCAGCCCGCATAGGTGCAACCGAGATCCTCGTGTGCATTTATGCGCCCGAGGTTTTTTTATTTGGTGCGCAGGTTCAATTAACGAAAGGAAATCCATGGCACGTCCAGATAAGGCAGCAGCAGTTGCGCAGTTGACGGAAGATTTCAAAACCGCCACCGCAACCGTTCTGACTGAGTATCGCGGACTTTCTGTGACTTCAATGAAGGCGCTTCGCCGCTCGCTTGGTAGCGATACTAAGTACGCAGTTGTGAAGAACACCTTGACCAAGATTGCAGCAAAGAATGCTGGTGTTGAGATTTCAGATGATCTTCTCACCGGACCTTCGGCGCTGGCATTTATCAAAGGTGACCCTATTGATGCCGCCAAGAGTCTAAAAAACTTCCAAAAAGAGAATCCTTTCCTTGTTATCAAGGGTGGAATCTTCGAAGGAAAGCCAGTAACAACCGCTGAAATCATGCAGTTGGCTGATCTTGAGTCCCGTGAGGTTCTCTTGTCCAAGCTAGCTGGAGCCATGAAGGGCACTATGGCCAAGGCCGCACGTACCTTCGATGCTCTTCGCATCAAGCTCGAAGCCGGAGCGCCAGTCGCTGTGGTTGAGGCTGTTGAAGCCGCACCTGTTGTTGCAGAAGCCGAAGCTGTTGCTGAGGCCGTTGTTGAAGCCGAAGCTGTTGAAGCTGAAGCTGACGCTGTTGTTGTAGAGGCAGAGGCTGTTGTAGCCGACGCTCCAGCCGAATCCGCCGAATAAGCATTAAGTAGAGAAGAAAAGGAATAAGAAAATGGCAAAACTATCTAGTGAAGACCTTTTGGCCCAATTCAAAGAAATGACCCTTGTTGAACTCTCAGATTTCGTCAAGGCCTTTGAAACCGAATTCGACGTTACCGCTGCCGCTCCTGTAGCTGCTGCCGGTGGCGCTGCTGTCGCTGAAGCCGCTGCTGAGCAAGATGAGTTCACCCTCACCTTGGAAAGCGCCGGATCTCAGAAGATTGCAGTAATCAAGGAAGTTCGTGGAATCAACTCCAGCCTTGGCCTGAAAGAAGCCAAGGATCTTGTCGATGCCACCCCGACTGTCTTGATCGAAAAGGGCACCAAGGAAGCAGTAGAAAAGGCAAAGGCAGCTCTAGAAGCCGCTGGCGCAACTGTTTCAGTCAAGTAATTCAGCGAAAGTCCGAATTTTCGGATATTTTGTGGAAAAGGGCCCCTCGGGGCCCTTTTTTGATGTATAAGCACGATTAGACAGAGATACCCCTTTTTAGATACCCTGACCCTTCGCAAATTTATTATTCCTTCAGGTTTGGCATATAGCGGCCGAGACCTGTCGGTAGCCGTGCGTGATTACCTGCTCTTAACTGGAGGAACATTGGCCGCCAAGTCAAAGTCATTTGCACCTGCCCGCGTCTCATTCGCAAAGATCCGTGAACCACTTGAAGTACCAAATCTCTTGTCACTGCAGCTCGACAGCGTTGACTGGTTATTGGGTAATGATTTGTGGCGCGCCCGATTGAGCATTGAAGAAAAAAGCGGCCGAGGTGAAGTGCCCAAGCAATCAGGATTGGAAGAAATCTTTGAAGAGATTTCACCAATCGAAGATTTCCAAGGATCTATGAGTCTGTCTTTCCGAGACTACAGATTCGAACCACCTAAGTACACCATTGCCGAGTGCAAAGACCGAGACATGACTTTCTCTAGGCCTTTGTTCGTTACCGCTGAATTCACCAATAACACAACTGGTGAAATCAAATCCCAGACGGTCTTTATGGGTGACTTCCCAATAATGACTCCTCGCGGAACTTTCGTTATCAATGGAACTGAGCGTGTGGTTGTTTCACAGATCGTTCGATCTCCTGGTGTTTATTTTGAGCGAACCATCGAAAAAGCATCCGACAAAGATATTCTTACCGCAAAGATCATCCCAAGCCGAGGCGCTTGG
>CAINLV010000056.1 GCA_903850565.1 uncultured Actinomycetes bacterium | reverse complement strand
GAAAGGGATGCTGCGGTGCGAGAGAAGGAGTCAGATGAGAGAAGAAGGCCACCAATAATTGAGACTTACAATGGTCCCAAGGAACTTTGGGTTACAGACAATCCGTGTCCATGACAATGCCCTAATAAAATGAGAAATATACGCATGTATTTGTGTCTCCTTATTTCATCGTTAATTTTATTTCACACCTTCACGCCTAGTTCGGTGAGAGCAGCTACAGGCGAAGTCAACCAACTCTTTCCAGCGGAAGAGTTTACGCATCGGTTCAAATCAAGCTCCATTCTGATGCATAGATTGGGTCCGAAAGAACTTTTTATAGTTCAAATTGGAGTTTTACGGAGGGGAGGGAGTGGTGAACTTGTATGTTTTGAAGGCGAGTCAGGAAAGCTCAGTTTTCGAACGATTGATTCACGGGGATTGGTGAAATCAATTGGCCGGGCTGACGCGGGCGAGACCTTCAGAAAACTCATAAAGAACTTGATTCGATCATCTCCAACAGCACCAATGGATGCAGACGAAGCTACAGCACAATCGGTCGCCATGGACGGGGAACTCTGGCTCTTTGAATACATCGATCCCTTGGGGAATCGGCAATCGCTTGTTACCATGCCAGACTTGCCCGAGCACCTAAGCACTCGGAAACACGATGCAATGAAAGACGCATTCGGTAATGTACTCAAGTCCATTCAGGCAATGAAATAAGTTTGTGTTGACATCCAGCCCGGCGGCTACCTCAATCAGGACGAAAAGCATAAGGGGCACCTAAAAGTCAAAGCGCAATGAAAAATTTCTGTATATTCGCCACTATGTCTCTATTCGCATTTAGTTGTCGACAGAAGACAACTTCTTTGGACGCGAATGGCGTGGAGTTACGAAAGAACCATGGCGATGAGATTTTATCAAATCGTAAATCTGACGTTCAGCAGGCACGAGAGTATCTTGAGAATCTTGATGCCTTTTGTTACCAACAGCATGGATCGGACGAGGCAAATAGAATATACGTGGCAATGCTGACTCTGCTTCGCTCCGATGATTGGAAATGCTTCGATGATTTTTTAAGATCTCAAAATTTTGTAACTGTTCTATATGGCCTTGTCGGATTGTATTATACGAGACCGTGTGAATATGCGGATTTCGTTAATGAAATTCGTAGGAGGTGTTTGGATGCCACTGCTAAGGTTACTGATTTTGGAGACATTGATGATGAAGATACAACGGAATCTGTAGCAAAGCTTCTGGTAGCTGGAGATGGAATCCGAATGTATTATGGCGAAACAATCATGGAATATTGTGCAAGACTGGGTGTGTCGTTAGATTCCGTAAGAATGGACTTTCAAGGTGGAGGGATTCCTGTCCGATTCATGGATCAGGGGACAAATGATCTACTAAGACGAGTCGATGATTGGAAAATGCCTACAGTTGAAAATATCGAATTTCATGTCGGTTCGATATTGCAGCGAAAGGCCGAATTCTATGTGATTTGGCAGAGCTGTTTTGCTCGCGGGATGCTTCGGGATAATAGGGATGATCAATTGAAGTCCCAAACCAGCCCAAGCCGATAAACTGAACCCTAGAGCCAACATAATGCATCGGTTACACGCTTCGTCCAGAATGTCGTATGCCAGGCCCGGTGATTCCATAAAACCGGCCGTGATTGCGTGCT
>CAINLV010000055.1 GCA_903850565.1 uncultured Actinomycetes bacterium | reverse complement strand
CGTGCTTTCGCCACGACCAAGGGTACAGAGCTCTTGGCGGCACCGGTCAGTGGAAATCCTGCAGTTATTGCCGCTGGAAAGTTAACTGTTGCGGTCTCTGGACCAAAAGATGTTTACGAAGAAGTTGCAGCTCTCATCAATCTCTTCGGCCGTAAAGTCACGTACGTCGGCGAAGGCGAAGTTGCTCGCTTGGTGAAGATAGCTCACAACATCATGTTGGGAGTCGTTGCTCAGACACTGGCAGAAATTGTTACATTGACGGAAAAGGCCGGGGTCGAACGCTCTGCTTTCCTAGAATTCCTCAACGACTCGGTCATGGGATCTACTTTCACCAAATACAAATCCCCGTCTATCGTGAATTTAGATTTCACGCCAACATTTACTATTCCCTTACTCCTCAAGGATTTCGATCTAGGTTTGGATGCAGCATATGAATTGGAAGTTCCAATGCCAATTACCGCTGCAGCACAACAGATCACTGCGTCGGCACGAGGCGCTGGGCATGTCGACGAAGATTTCATGATCCTACTAATTGAACAAGCCCGACGTGCTGGAATGTCTCTCGTATCAGAAAACAAAAAAGTATTGAGTGGACTCGAGGTAGAAAGTAATGGCTAATAACACTCCTCTTCAAGCTCCAGGGCATATGGGAGTCGATTATGAGATGCGCGTTGATTTTGATCGGCTGCGCAAATATCGAATTGGCCGCGCCAAAGAGTCGCTTTCTGCGAGTGACTGCGGCGCATTCTTACTCTTTGATTTCTATAACATCCGTTACACCACGCAATCGTGGGTAGGTGGGGCACTTGGCGACAAGATGACTCGCTATGCACTTTTGACGCGCGATGGCGAGCCGATGCTCTGGGATTTTGGTTCTGCTGTCCGCCATCACAAGCTGTATTCCCCGTGGCTCAAAGTTGAAAATAACCGCCCTGGAATGTTGGGAATGCGCGGTGCTGTAGCACCATCTGCAGGCTTGATGGAATCTGCCGTGAAAGAGATTAAAGGTCTTCTAGAAGATGCTGGCGTCGCCCATCTGCCAGTGGGGATAGATATTGTCGAGCCTGCTTTCCTCTTTGAAATGCAACGCCAAGGGTTGACCATTGTTGATTGCCAGCAAGAGATGCTCGATGCACGTCTTATTAAAAACCAAGATGAGATCATGTTGCTCAATCAAGCTGCGGCGATGGTTGATGGTGTTTACCAGAATATTGTTGATGTTCTAAAGCCAGGCATTCGTGAGAATGAAATAGTTGCTCTTGCTAATAAGCGGCTTTATGAAATGGGTTCTGACCAAGTGGAAGCGATCAACGCAATTTCAGGAGAGCGCTGCAATCCACATCCCCATAACTTTACCGATCGGATTATTCGTCCCGGAGATCAAGCTTTCTTCGACATTATTCACTCCTTTAATGGATATCGCACCTGCTATTACCGCACCTTTGCAGTTGGAAGTAGCACTCCATCACAACGAGATGCGTATACCAAGGCACGCGAATGGATGGATGCAGCTATTAATGCTGTCAAGGTTGGAACAGATACTGCAGCGATTGCAAAGGTCTGGCCCAAGGCAGAAGAGTTTGGTTTCGATAGCGAGCTGGCCGCTTTCGGCCTGCAATTTGGCCATGGTTTAGGTCTGGGGTTGCATGAACGCCCCATCATTTCGCGTCTCAATAGCCTGGAGAATCCCATTGAAATTCGTCCAGGAATGGTTTTTGCGCTTGAAACGTATTGCCCAGCCTCCGATGGTGTCTCCGCAGCGCGTATCGAAGAAGAGGTAGTGGTCACAGATAGTGGTGTACATATCTTGACTAAGTTCCCCGCTCAAGAGCTATTTGTAGCAAATCCTTACTAACATCATGGCTATGAAAAAGGGGTTGCCCGGCCTGCAACGGCTAGATCATGTCGGTATTACGGTTCCCGATTTGGAAGAGGCAACACGATTCTTTATTGATGTTTT
>CAINLV010000054.1 GCA_903850565.1 uncultured Actinomycetes bacterium | reverse complement strand
TTGTCATTGTTGGGACCGCTTCTATTTTGCGGAAATACAGCCAAATTGGAACGATGATGATGAAGAAACCAAAGGTACCGAAAGTGAATCCCACTGCATCATTAATTCGATCTGACGCGAACTGAACTGGACCTGTGATTCCAACAAAACCTTCTACAACAGTCAAAACGATATCTTTTATGGATGGTGAGCCGACTACATCGCCACCATGGCGGAAATAAAGAAGCATAATTCCCGAGAAGAATAAGATAATTACGACCAAGACAAATCCGTATAAAGGACGTAGCCGAGTAGTCGGATCTGATTTTGCATAAAATTCTTTTCTATAAACAATCAGCAAAATAATTAGGATAATAGAAAAGATCTGTTCGTAAGGTTGCTCGCGCAAGCGCAGCGCATTGGCAAAAATGCTGATAAAGAGAATCGCCAAACTCATTGACCAGGCACGTCGCTTTCGGTTAGAAAGTCCACGAGCAAGCAACAAGGTAACAATTCCAGTTATAAATACTGTCGCGAAAGCGGTGGAATGAATCGCAAGGGGAACATATTTTTCGAATCTTCCAGTGCGCAATTTTACGGGACGAAAAATATTTGCTGCGATGTCAAAGAGCCCGACGAAATAAGCTAGGCGCCCGATCCATTTTGGAACATTGCCACCAATCTTCATTAGCGGAAGACTCCCGTGTGTCCAAGTGAGTAACGACCTGGCTGAGGATAAATGGCTAAGCCATGCGGTTCCTTGCCAACCTTAATTTTGGTGAGGAATTTGCCAGCGACGATATCGAAGACGTAAACGAAATTGTTGTAACGGCCAGAAACCCAGAACTGAGTTCCATCTGCAGAAATGCCGCCCATATCTGGGCTTCCGCCCCCGGGAATTTTCCATTTGGCGATCAATTTATTGTCGGAAAATCTAAGCACCGAAACACTGCCCTCGCCACGATTGGCAATTAATAGCGTCTTGGAGTCTCGGGTGACATAGAGGCCATGAGCGGCTCGACCAGTCTTAAGGAAGGTAAATTTTCCAAAATTGTTAGCTGGCATGATCCACACACCATCGGACATCATGTCGGCGATGTAGAAAGTGCTCCCATCAGGAGAAATCTTTACATCCTGCGGCATGGGGGTCTTGTTATAGGTATGAGGCAAAACCGCGCTTTTAACTAGGGTCATCTTGGCGGTATTGATCCAAAGGATCTTGCCGCTGAATTCGCAAGATACCGCAAAGAAATTGCCATCTGCAGTCCAATCAGCATGGTTGACGCCAGCGCAGGGCACATTCAAGACTTTCTTAATAGCCATAGTGTGCGGATCTCGAAAAACTATTTGGCGATCGGCTTCGGCCATTACTACGGCATATTTTCCATTTGGGGTGAAATACAAATTGTAAGGATCGTGAACAGCAATAGGTTTGCCTACAGCCCCGGTCATGGGATCGATGGGAGTTAAAACATTGCCGGCATTGTTATTAATCCAAAGCGTTTTGAGATCCCAAGAAGGAACTACATGCTGAGGACCAGCTGCAACTTTCACTGTTTTGATAACTTTAAAAGTCTTTGGATCAATAATGGAAATGGTATTTGAAGTGTGGTTGGGAACATACACGCGTTCTGGCATATCTTTTACAACATCACTCAAGTTGTTGGCGCGATCGGCGGCATAGATATCTTTTGGATCTGTAACAGCAGGCATTCCGGCCAATGGCGAATTCGCAAAAGCTGGTGCAGTTATTGAAATTAAAGCGAGGGCAAGTGGTCCAACAAACTTCTTCACTAAATTTTTCCTAACATAGTTGTCAACGTTACGGGGGTCAAACCTTTTGCATGAAGTTGTTCAAGGAGCGTGGGCAGGGCTTGCACAGTGCCGGCATGACCAAAGTGAAGGCTTACGATGCTGCCATTTTTTATGCCCGCCATGGTCCGTTTAACTATGGCGCTCTTTCCTGGATCTAAGTAGTCGGTTGAATCAACGTCGTAAGAAATGCATTGTGGGTACCCGTACTTTAAAGCACTCTTTTGAATCAAAGGTGTTGCATATTGAATGCCCGAAGCTCGAAACCATGAGCCATGGTTTCCGATCATCTTCTTGAGTACGTTGGAACATTGCAGGATTTCACTGTCGACCTTTTTGGCACTCAGGGTTCGCATTTCATAGTGATGCATCGTGTGATTGCCAAGGTCGTGGCCGCCATCCAATATCGTCTTAGCCATGGTCGGGTTTGCCTGGAGCCAGATTCCAATTCCAAAGACGGTTACTGGCGTACTGGTGCTCTTAAAGATATCTAAGAGCGACTTAGCTATCCCTACATCTCCTGCCCCATGAAAAGTCAACGCCACTTGCGGCTTGGTTCGGGAGCCATGGGCCACGATGGAAGATGCGGCTTGGGCTGATTCAACCTGAGAATCGACTAAACCGGCGCCCACGAGCGCTCCCACGGCTGCCACCTTGGCGGAATTTGTTAGGAAATCTCGACGGTTCATGCTCATGTGCCAAGGATACCTCTAGCGTTGCCACGCACCCACTGCGCCATAGTTGCTAAGGTTAGGAATCCAGATGGGTAGCACTTATTTGGATTTAGCCGCCCCCGGTTGGCGAGCAAGGGAGGAGTGACCATGAGCGATGATGATGAGAACTCCGGTGATGACATTGTTACTGAAGAAATGTTGTGGGAGCGTATTCCAGAGGTAGAAGGCTTAGAACGAGCCAACACCTATTACGAATTAAGCGCTCGCATTTATGCCCGTGGACAATATGACGAAGCGCTTGCCTTGGCAGAAACCGCCCGAGACATTTATGCCGAATTAGGACCAGTGGCACCTTCTGATGGATTAGCTCAGGCTTACTCCGCGATTGGATACAACCTCAATCAGCTTCGGCGAATGAGCGAGGCCGCAACTGCCATGAGTAAAGCCGTTGAATTATTGCGCGAGTCAAAATCTCCGTTAGCGATTGACCTAGCCTGCACGTTAGGGGAGTGGTGGTTCGGTTCCAAGGAATTTGAAAAGACGGTCCAATGCATGACCGAATGTGTGCAGGAACATTTAGTCGATGGAAATGACAGTGGCGCTGCAAATGATCTTCATTTGATCGGATGTGCTCAGCGCGAACTCGGTAATTTCACCCAAGCTCTGGAAGCGTTTACGGAAGGACGTTCGCTCTTCAAGAAATTGAAAGAAGTTATTAACGTTGCTCGATGCGATCAAAAAATTGCACATTGCCTGGTTGAACTTGGCGATGGAAAAGCCGCGATAATCGCCGCACAAAAATCTCTTGATGTTTTTGTTACTGCTCACGATCATCGTCGTGAAACCTATTCACTGCTGGAATTAGCAAAGGCCCAGATTATGACTGGGTTACCTGAAGAAGGCTTAATCGCCCTTGAGCGTGTACTTGAAGATGCCACTGATTCAGATATGAAAGATTTCGAATTCATCTTGGAAGTTGAACGACGTATCGCTAGCGCACTTCGTGCGCTTGACCGAGAAGAAGAAGCTGCCGAGATCGAGCGACGATTAATTGCAGTTGCCGAGATTGTAGAAGAGTAATTCTCAATCAAGAGAGAGAAACTTCAAGGGCCAGTTGCACACCTAATTTCATAAAGCCCAGTTGGTAGCCAAGTCGCTGGGAAGCTGTGTTATCGACTCGACATCGCCATTGCGGAATGAGATCAGAATCGAGTGCGGCGGCAGCGGACATCGCGGCGGCAGCAAATCCAAATCCTTGACCACGCATCTGAGGTTCGGTTAGTACTCCTACGTGGGCCATGTGGGGGTTCCAAATCTCATATCCCGAAAGTGCGGCGGTTTTTCCGTTACTTGATTGCGAGGCAAAACGAAATGGCATTTGATCAAGACCGCTTTCCTCCTGTTCGTCCGGAGTGCAATGCGACATAATTTCGATTACTTCTTCCGGGCGGGCAGAGCGCGCATTTATTTCTCGTGATTGTTCTGCCAGCGTTCCGCGTTCGGCATAAGAGATAGTTGCCGTGCCGATAGGAATAGGTTGGTAGGGCTTGAGTATTTGTTCCAAAATACGAATGTCCAGTAACTGAGTTTCTGTTAAAGGCCGCAATAGTTGTTCGAGCTGTGGTGGGCAGACAACAATGATTGATTGTTGGAATTGAAGGGTAGTCACACTTAATAGATCCTCGCGCGGTATTAAGACCCGACTCTTCTCTAAAAAGGCATCCTCTGAAAACTTCAATTCGATTGCCCAGCCAGATTTAAGGCGCCTGATTGTGTTATCCGAAATTTTAGGCTGACCCGCACTCATGTCAGTAATTATGCAGTAAGTGTGATTACTTTTACGAGAGATGTTGCATGGCCCAGGCATACATGGCGATAGCGCCAGCAGCGGAGGCATTCATAGAACGGGTAGATCCGTACTGCATGATCGCTAATACCGAAGTGCAAATTGCGACGGCTTCATCTGACATTCCAGCGCCTTCTTGGCCGAAGAAAAGCACGCACTTTTCCGGAAGTTCTGCATCCTCTAATTGAGTCGATATCGGAAGATTGTCGATACCAATTATTGGGACCTCATTTGCGTCGCACCAAGATTTGAAATCCGCAATTGATGGGTGGTGCAAGACGTGCAAATATTTATCGGTAACCATCGCCCCGCGCCGGTTCCAATCCCGCTTTCCAACAATATGAACGAAACTCACATTAAACGCATTAGCCGTTCTAACGATTGATCCGATATTTAGATCGTGTTGCCAATTCTCTATGGCAATCTGCAACGGATGTCGTTTTGTATCCAAGTCCGCAACAATCGCTTCAACTTTCCAATAGCGATAGTGATCTAATACATTTCTACGA
>CAINLV010000053.1 GCA_903850565.1 uncultured Actinomycetes bacterium | reverse complement strand
GATCCAATCGCAGACATGCTTTCTCGTCTGCGCAATGCGAACTCTGCCTACCATGAAACGGTTGCAATGCCGTCTTCATCGGTAAAGGTTCGTATTGCCGAAATTTTAAAGCAGGAGGGTTACATCGCCAGCTTTAAAGTAGAGAGCAACACTGAAGGATTCGGCAAGACTTTGACCATCGATCTTAAGTTCGGTTCTAACCGCGAGCGTTCCATTGCTGGACTTCGCCGCGTTAGCAAGCCAGGACTTCGCGTTTACGCAAAATCAACCGGCCTTCCAAAGGTCCTGGGCGGTTTAGGCGTTGCCATCATTTCCACTTCCTCTGGTCTGCTGACTGATAAGCAAGCCAACAAGCAAGGTGTAGGCGGAGAAGTTCTCGCCTACGTATGGTGATCTGATGTCACGTATCGGTCGCAACCCCATCGTTATTCCTGCTGGAGTAGAAGTAACTATCTCCGGGCAGAACGTTTCTGTTAAGGGACCTAAGGGTTCATTGACACATATCGTCGTAGAACCAATTCAGATTGCCCAAGAAGGAAGCACACTTCTTGTGACTCGTCCAAATGACGGTCGCGAAGCTCGATCCCTTCATGGAATGTCTCGTACCTTGGTTGCCAATATGGTGGAAGGTGTAACCAATGGTTACTCCAAGACCATCAACATCGTCGGCGTTGGTTACCGTGTGGCGGAAAAAGATGGCGGGTTGGAATTCCAACTTGGCTACAGCCACCCAATTCACATGCCTTCACCTGCAGGGATCACCTTCAAGGTCGATTCTGCTACCAAATTCTCCATCATTGGAATTGATAAGCAACTCGTAGGCGAAACCGCTGCGAAGATCCAAAAGCTACGTAAGTCCGATCCATATAAGGGTAAGGGCTTGCATTTGGATGGACAACGCATTCGCCGCAAGCAAGGAAAGACAGGTAAGAAGTAATGGCTATCGGTGTAAAGGTCGTTAAAGGTTCTTCAACCAACGCGCGTAAGCGTCGTCACTTCCGTGTTCGCAAGAAGGTTTCCGGCAGTTCTGCCCGTCCTCGTCTTGTAGTTTCACGTTCTGCCCGTCATCTCTTTGTTCAGATTGTTGATGATTCCATCGGTCAAACTTTGGTATCAGCATCAACCATGGAAGCGGCACTTCGTACCGAGAGCGCTGATAAGAGTGCAAAAGCTCGCATCGTCGGTCAATTAATCGGAGAGCGCGCCAAAGAAAAGGGAATTACCACTGTTGTCTTTGATCGTGGTGGAAACAAATATCATGGCCGCGTTGCTGCTTTGGCAGACGGTGCCCGTGCGAGCGGATTGGATTTCTAATGGCAATTACTCCAGCGAAAAGCCCTCGCGAAGAAGGCGGCAAGACCGGTGATCGTCGTGAACGTCGCGACCGTCGTGACGGTGGCGCCCCAGCCGAGAAGAGTCCTTATACCGAGCGCGTAGTTTTCATTAACCGTGTCGCAAAGGTAGTAAAGGGTGGACGTCGTTTCTCCTTTACCGCTCTTGTTGTCGTCGGTGACCAGAATGGCACAGTCGGCATCGGTTACGGCAAGGCCAAGGAAGTTCCACAAGCAATCGCTAAGGCCGTTGAAGAAGCTAAGAAGTCTTTCTTCAAAGTCCCACGCCTTGCTGGAACTATTCCTCACCCAGTCCAGGGTGAAAAAGCAGCCGGCGTTGTACTCCTTCGTCCAGCAAGTCCAGGTACCGGAGTTATTGCCGGCGGCCCAGTTCGTGCTGTACTTGAGTGTGCTGGCATCTCCGATGTTTTGACCAAGTCTCTTGGTTCAAATAATCCAATCAATATGGTTCACGCAACAGTTGCCGCGCTAAAGATGTTGGAACATCCAACCGCAATCGCAGCTCGTCGTGGCCTTCCACTTGAAGATGTTGCACCAGCAGCAATTGCTCGTGCCATCGCAGCGACAGTAGGTGCGTAATGCCTCGTTTAAAGGTAACTCAACTTCGATCCAAAGTTGGCGCTCGTCCAGAGCATCGCGAAACTTTGCGTTCGTTAGGGCTAAAAAGAATTGGTGATGTTGTGGTGAAAGAAGATCGTCCCGAGATTCGTGGAATGGTCGTTGCCGTACGTCATATGGTCACGGTCGAGGAGGTTGAATAAACATGGTACTAAAGGTTCATCATCTTCGCCCAGCTCCAGGAGCTAAGAAGGCTCGTACTCGAAAGGGTCGCGGTGAAGCATCGAAGGGTAAGACTGCAGGTCGTGGCGGTAAAGGAACTCGTGCTCGTAACACAGTTCGTGCCGGCTTCGAAGGTGGTCAGTTGCCGCTCGTTATGCGTTTGCCAAAACTTCGCGGTTTCAAGAACCCAGAGCGTGTGGAATATCAGCCAGTCAATGTCTCAACAATTAACGCGCTTTACCCAAAGGGTGGCGAAGTTACCGTTGACGATCTAATTGCCAAAGGCGCTGTTCGTGACGGATATCCCGTTAAAGTTCTAGGCAATGGCGATATTTCCGTAAAGGTTACCGTCGTGGCTCATGGCTTCTCCAAGTCTGCATCTGAAAAGATTGCGGCTGCAGGCGGAGCAACAAAGAAACTGTAAAAACAGTCTCAAGCGAAGAACTGCTATTGGAATAAACTGCGAAGGCTAACTGCTTTCGCAGTGAGAGATTTAAGGAGAAGGTAGTGCTTTCAGCATTTACAAAGGCGTTTAAGACGCCAGACCTGCGGCGCAAGATTTTCTTCACCATGGCGATCATGGGCTTGTTCCGTTTCGGTTCTATCGTTCCAACTCCTGGCGTCTCCTATGCCAACGTTCAAACCTGCCTCAAGCAAGCCAACAATGGCGGCCTCTTCGGTTTGGTAAACCTCTTTAGCGGTGGCGCACTTCTCCACCTTTCAGTTTTTGCTTTGGGCATCATGCCTTACATCACCAGCTCGATCATTGTTCAACTTCTTACCGTTGTGATTCCTCGATTTGAAGCACTTAAGAATGAAGGCCAGTCTGGAACTGCCAAGTTAACTCAGTACACCCGTTACTTAACGGTGGGCTTAGCAATCTTGCAATCCACCGGCTTAATTGCGGTAGCTCGTACCCCTGGTCGACTATTTAGCGGTTGCTCTTACCCCATCATTCCTGATGCTGCATGGCTTCGAATTTTGACCATGGTCTTTGTTATGACTGCGGGAACATCAGTAATCATGTGGTTGGGTGAATTAATTACCGATCGCGGCGTTGGTAACGGAATGTCCATCTTGATCTTCACCTCTATTGCTGCCGGATTCCCAACCCAGTTGTGGTCCATCAAATTGCAAAAAGGTATCTTCGCATTCGCATTCGTTATGGCTGTTGGTATCGCTGTTGTCGCCGCCGTCGTCTTCGTCGAACAAGCACAACGACGTATTCCGGTGCAATATGCAAAGCGCCAAGTAGGACGTCAGTCTTACGGCGGAACCAGCACTTATATTCCAATCAAGGTAAACCAAGCTGGCGTTATCCCAGTAATTTTCGCCTCATCCTTGTTGTATATCCCATCATTGGTTGTTAACTTCTCGGGAAGTACTTCAGGTTGGGCAGTATGGGTTCAACGAAACTTAGTTAAGGGCGATCACCCCATCTACATCCTTTCTTATGCCCTTCTTATTATTTTCTTTACCTACTTTTATGTTGCCATCACATTCAATCCTGATGAAGTTGCTGAAAACATGAAGAAGTACGGCGGATTTATTCCAGGTATTCGTGCCGGTCGCCCAACTTCTGAATATTTACAGTACGTGCTCTCGCGCATTACCGCACCAGGTTCGCTCTATCTTGCCTTCGTTGCGATCATCCCAATTATTGCCTTGATTCTCTTCAATGCCAGTACTAACTTCCCATTCGGAGGTACGGCAATTCTGATTGTTGTTGGTGTTGGTTTGGATACTGCAAAGCAGATTGAAAGCCAATTGCAGCAACGTTCCTATGAGGGGTTCTTGCGCTAATGCGATTGATCCTGGTCGGACCACCAGGTGCCGGAAAAGGAACTCAAGCCGTTCATCTTGCCTCGCACTTTGGGATACCTCATATTTCTACCGGGGATATTTTTCGCGCCAATTTAAAGGGCGGTACCGAACTCGGAATCCTGGCTCAGTCCTACATGGATAAAGGCGATCTCGTTCCAGATTCAGTGACCAATGAAATGGTTAAAGATCGGTTAAATAACCCAGATGTAGCCAACGGCTTTTTATTAGATGGCTTTCCAAGAAATGTATTTCAAGCCGAAGTTTTACGAGCAATTTTGGCCGAGAAGCAAACGCCATTGGATGCTGTTTTGGAATTGGCCATTGATGATAAAGAGATTATCTCTAGAATTTCTGGGCGCAGAACTTGCAAGAATTGTGGAACTTCGTTTCATCTGGTCAATAGCGCGCCGGTTATTTCAGATACTTGTGACAATTGCCAAGGCGAGCTTTATCAACGCGAAGATGACAAAGAAGAGGTTGTCACCAGAAGGCTTGAAGTTTACGCCGAGCAAACAAAGCCGATTATCGCGTTCTATCGCAGCGAGGGCTTGTTGATTTCGATAACAGCAACGGGCGAGGTTTCTGAAATTTCTCAGCGAGCAATCGCGGCTTTAAGCGCAGTCATTTCTTAGGCCCAACATGGCTATTCAAATAAAATCTATCGAGCAGTTAAAGTCCATGCGCAAGGCCGGTCTTGTTGTTGCTCATGCACTCGGATTAATGAAAGATGCCATCGCAGTTGGTGTTACAACAAGACAACTTGATGCAATCGCCGTGGCTTATCTCAATGAAACTGGCGCCACTCCTTCGTTCCTTAATTACCATGGTTACCCCGCGGTTATTTGTGCATCAATAAATCATCAGATCGTTCATGGAATTCCAAATGATCGACCAATAAAAGATGGCGATTTAGTATCCATAGATTTCGGCGCAATTGTTGAAGGCTGGCATGGTGATTCTGCAATTTCAGTAGTTGCGGGAAATGTTGATCCACATGACCAACACTTGATGGATACGTGCGAAGAATCGATGTGGGCAGGAATAGCTGCCGCCAAGGTCGGTGGGCATTTAACCGATATGTCATTTGCAATCGAAAGTTATATTAATTCGCAAGGCAAATATGGCATCTTGCGAGAATATGGTGGACACGGCATTGGCACCGAAATGCATATGGAGCCACATATTCTCAATTACGGAAAAGCTGGATTAGGTCCAACTCTTAAAGCAGGAATGTCATTTGCAATAGAGCCCATGATCACTCGGGGCGGTGAACGAATGGTTGTGCTTGACGATGAATGGACCGTCGTATCTGCCGACAAATCGCGTGGTGCACATTTTGAACATACCTTTGCGCTACTGCCCGACGGGAAACCCTTCGTGCTCACCGCAATTGACGGGGGCAAAGAGCGACTTGGTGCGCTGGGCATCGAAATTTCCCCGCTACTTTCATAACCGATAAGAAACTACTGCCATGGGAATTCGCGTTGAAGGTTATGCGCTACCAACTGGTGAACCATTCGATCTCAACATTGTTGGCAATGTATGGGTGGATGAAAATACTTTAGACCTGGACCTTCGAGTTTCCGGCTGGATAATTCCGGGCTTGGTGGATGTTCATACTCATCCGGGTGCGGCTAAACCAGGCGACCCGATCGATGAAGAATTGCTGCGGCAACAATTATTGAAAAACATGGAAGATGGTGTCTTGGCCATTCGAAGTCCGGGATTGGCCAGCACGCCACCGGATTGGTTTGGGAAAGATCCACAATTGCCGCAAAGTTTTCATGCGGGTCCTTGGTTGGCAAAGCCCGGTCAATTTATTTCCGGTTGGGGCAAGCGGGTTTCAGATCGCGATTTCCCTCGGGTTGCTGCCGCGCAAGCTGGAGAAACTGGCTGGTGCAAGATTATTGGGGACTGGGGGATCGACGATGAACCAATCAGCCCTGAAGTCATGCTCAATATCGTTGCCGCTGTGCGTGCGGTCGGCGGCCGGGTTGCGGTTCATTCCCAGAATACGCAGGGAGGTTCCGCTGCTGTCCGCGCCGGCGTGGATTCCCTAGAGCATGGAATGTGGCTGGATGAGTCCTTGTTAGATCTAATGCGAGAAAATAAGACCGCATTGACCCCGACCTTAAATGTATTTGAGAGTTCGGTAGATCATTTTCGGGCCAAGGCTGATTCGCCTAAACGAGATTGGTATGTCCAAGGTTGCGAACGCCACCCCGAGTTGATTCGAAAGGCCCATGAAGCCGGAGTTACCATTCTGGCTGGTACCGATTCGCAGGCTTTTACTATCGTGGCCGAGGTCCAAGCTTTGGCTCGGGCCGGGTTATCGGCAGAGGCGGCTATTGCCAGCGCTTCCTGGAAGGCCCGTGATTTTCTGGGATTAGCCAGTTTGAAGCCGGGAACCAGCGCCGATGCGCTCATTTATAGCCAAGATCCGCGGCAAAACCTGGAGATTCTGGCCTATCCGGAATGGATTATCTCCCGAGGAAAGGTGATGAAACGGCCGCAATTGAGCTAATTTTCGTCCTAGCTTTGGCCAGGTGTTGTATCACACTGACAAGCAAAAGGCATGGATTTCCCCAATTCGATTTTCTCCCCTAAACTCATCCTCTGCCTAGAAATAGGCGGTTTTTTTGGTGTGTTCTTATGGAAGACACGAGAAAGAACATGTTCGCTCAATCCATTTCAGAGGTAGGTACCGCTTGGCCAAGAAAGACGGCGCAATCGAAATTGAAGGCACCGTTGCTGAGGCGCTTCCAAATGCAATGTTTAGGGTTGAACTAACCAACGGACACCGAGTTCTTGCACATATCAGCGGCAAGATGCGACAGAACTACATTCGCATTCTTCCCGAAGATCGTGTGATTGTTGAACTCAGTCCATATGACCTCACCCGAGGTCGAATTATTTATCGCTACAAGTAAAGCTAGAAGGAGTTTTATCGTGAAGGTTAATCCAAGCGTGAAAAAGATTTGCGACAAGTGCAAAGTCATTCGTCGTAATGGTCGCGTCATGGTCATTTGCGAGAATCTTCGACACAAGCAACGTCAGGGATAAATAAAACAAGTACGCGTGGTGCGACTGCTCTAAGTATTTGAATTCGTTCAAATTTTTAGACAGACCCTTGGCTCGAAGGCTGAGGCTTGTTAGTAGAACTACTTAGGTAGTCACTATCAAGGAGCGCTGCGGAGGACCTTCGAAAACTAGAATGGTTTACATATGGCACGTCTTGTTGGTGTCGATCTACCGCGTGAAAAGCGGGTCGAGATCGCACTTACCTATATTTTCGGAATTGGATTGACCCGGGCGCATGCAACTCTTGCTGCCACAGGTGTAAATCCAGATACCCGCGTTAAAGATCTGCAAGAGCCAGAATTGGCAAAGCTTCGTGAATACATCGAAGCCAATTACAAAATCGAAGGCGATCTTCGCCGGGAAATCGCTGGCGACATTCGTCGTAAAGTTGAAATTCAAAGCTACCAAGGAATTCGCCACCGCAAAGGCCTTCCAGTTCGTGGACAACGTACGCATACAAATGCGCGTACTCGTAAGGGTCCTCGTAAGGCAATTGCTGGTAAGAAGAAGGAGACCAAGTAATGGCCGCGCCTAAGTCAAAGAGTGCCGCATCTAAGGGCAAGGTTAAACTTCGCAAGAAGGAAAAGAAGAACGTTGCCTTCGGTCAAGCTCACATTAAGAGCACCTTCAACAACACCATTATTTCTATCACCGATCCTACGGGCGCCGTTATCTCATGGTCCTCTGCTGGTCAGGTTGGCTTTAAAGGCTCACGTAAGTCGACACCATATGCTGCCCAAATGGCTGCAGAGGCTGCCGCGCGTCGCGCCCAAGAGCATGGCCTAAAGAAGGTTGATGTATTCGTAAAGGGTCCAGGATCCGGTCGCGAAACCGCTATTCGTTCATTGCAGGCTGCTGGTTTGGAAGTTGGTGCCATCTCTGATGTAACACCTGCTCCACACAATGGCTGCCGCCCACCAAAACCACGTCGAGTTTAAGGAAGGAAGAGAAGATATGGCTCGTTATACCGGAGCAGATTGCAAGCGCTGCCGTCGCGAAAAAGTAAAGCTCTTTCTGAAGGGCTCTAAGTGCGATGGTCCAAAATGTCCTATCGAATCACGTCCATACCCACCAGGGGAGCACGGTCGTGGTCGCACCAAGGAATCTGAATACTTACTGCAGATGCGCGAGAAGCAAAAGTGCGCACGTATGTACGGTGTTCTAGAGAAGCAATTCCGTGGTTACTACGAAGAAGCAAACCGTCGCCAAGGCAAGACTGGTGAAAACCTTCTTGTTATCTTGGAAACTCGGTTAGATAACGTGGTTTTCCGTGCTGGATTTGCTAAGAGCCGCGATATGGCTCGTCAGCTAGTAAAGCATGGCCACTTCTTGGTTAATGGAAAGAAAGTAAATATTCCTTCTTTCCGCGTAACCCCAATGGATGTTATTGATGTAGTTCCAGGTTCACTGGACACCACACCATTCATCATCGCTTCTGCTGAACTCGGCGAAAAATCAATTCCTGCGTGGATGGAAGTTGTTGGATCAAAGTTACGTATTTTGATTCACGCCGTCCCTACTCGCACCATCATTGATACCCAAGTTCAAGAGCAATTGATCGTCGAACTTTATTCTCGTTAATCCATATTGACGAAGGTAGTAGTACAGAAAAACACCGGTAACACGGTCAGAATTTAAACCGCCAAGCGGAGATCAAATAGTGGATCTCCCAGACCTACGGAGGAACTAAGTGCTTATTGCACAACGCCCCACCCTCGCTGAGGAAGTAGTAACGGACTATCGCTCACGGTTCATCATTGAACCGCTAGAGCCTGGTTTTGGATACACCCTTGGAAATTCGCTTCGTCGTACTTTGCTCTCCTCGATTCCTGGTGCAGCTGTTACCAGTATTCGAGTAAACGGTGCGCTGCATGAATTTGCCACTTTAGAAGGCGTCAAGGAAGACATTACTGAAATCGTTCTAAATATTAAGAACTTGGTTTTGTCCTCAGATAATGATGAAGAATCTTTGCTTTACATCCGTGCCAATGCCGAAGGCGTTGTTACAGGTGCTGATATTGCTTGCCCTGCAGGCGTTGAAGTTCATAATCCTGAACTTCATATCGCAACCTTGAACTCTTCTGCCAAATTTGAAGTCGAATTGACTGTCGAACGAGGTCGTGGCTACGTAACTGCAGTGTCAAATAAGCAAGCTGGCGGCGACATCGGTCGAATCCCGGTTGACTCTATTTACTCTCCAGTACTTCGTGTTACTTACAAGGTTGAAGCTACCCGCGTTGAACAACGCACAGACTTCGATCGTTTAATCGTCGATGTTGAGACCAAGCAATCAATGAAGCCTTCCGATGCCATGGCATCTGCTGGAAAGACTTTGGTTGAACTCTTCGGTCTTGCTCGTGAACTCAATGTCGATGCTGAAGGCATCGAAATGGGACCATCCATACAAGATGCTGCTCTAGCTGCTGATCTTGCTCTTCCAATCGAAGATCTAGATCTGACCGTTCGTTCCTACAATTGCCTCAAGCGTGAAGGTATTCACACT
>CAINLV010000052.1 GCA_903850565.1 uncultured Actinomycetes bacterium | reverse complement strand
GCGATTGATCTCTTTCTGCGAATAGCCCAGGACGTGCAAGGTGAATGCCACATTTTCGTGAACGGTTTTATTTGGCAGCAACCGGAAATCTTGGAAGACGGTTCCGACCTGGCGGCGAAGTTCAGGAATCTTATGAGTCGCCAACGAATTCAAATCCTTGCCGGCAACGACGATGGTTCCAGAGGTTGGTCGTTCTTCGCGGAGCACCAAACGAAGGAAGGTGGATTTACCCGAACCAGATAGACCCACAAGGAAGACGAACTCGCCTTTGAGAATCTCCAGATCGACCCCGTCCAGCGCAGGGCGCTCTTGTTTGGGGTACATCTTTGTGACGTTCTCAAAACGAATCATTCGTACCTCATCTATCGATCGGGCCAGTTTCCTGGTCAGAGGGTCAGTTTAGGTAGCCCGAGGGCAATTGGGCTAAAAATACGCGCCTAAAAATGAGTTAGATAGGTTAAATCCGCCTGGGAAGGGTCGGTTTCACGCTCAGGGTGGGGTGGGGCGGGGCCAATCTGAGTACTTCAAGGCAGATCTGGGCGGAGCAGAGCGGATCTAGCAAATTCTGGCTTCTAGCTCTCGCTGCTCTTTCGCCATTTGATGCCAGCCTCGATAAAGCCATCGATTTCGCCATCCAGGACCGCAGCCGGGTTTCCCACTTCAAAATCATTTCGAAGGTCTTTGACCATTTGATATGGGGCCAAGACATAGGAACGCATCTGATTACCCCACGATCCGGAGTTGTCACCCTTCAACGCATCGATTCGGGCGCGCTCTTCTTGCCGGCGACGTTCCAGCAACTTGGATTGCAAAACTGCCATAGCAGTTGCCTTGTTTTGAATTTGGGATCTTTCGTTCTGGCAGGAGACCACAATTCCGGAAGCCATATGAGTAATGCGTACGGCAGAGTCAGTGGTGTTGACGCCTTGGCCGCCCGGGCCAGAAGAACGATAGACATCGACTCGGATATCTTTTTCGTCAATTTCAATGTGGTCACTCTGCTCCACGACAGGAACCACTTCAACTCCGGCGAAGGAAGTGTGGCGGCGGCTTTGACTGTCGAAGGGAGATATTCGAACTAAGCGATGCGTACCTTGTTCCACCGAGAGCGTTCCATAGGCATATGGAGCGGAAATTCGAAAGGTGGTGGATTTAATCCCGGCTTCTTCGGCGTAAGAGGTTTCCAGAACATCCACCTTCAAATGGTGGCGCTCGCAATATCGCAAATACATTCGCATCAGCATTTCGGCCCAGTCGGCTGCTTCTACTCCCCCGGCTTCGGAACGAATCGTCATCAGCGCATCCCGTTCATCGTATTGGCCGCTCAGGAGCGTAGTGATCTCTAGATCTCGGATCGCTTTGGCAACATCATCTAATTCCAGCCCGGCATCAAGAAGCGCCTTCTCATCTTTTTCATCACGGGCTAATTCAATAAGTATGGGGACATCATCTAAGCGGCGGCGAATGGTGGTGACGCGAGTGATCACAACTTGGACTCGGCTCAACTTGCTGGTAACCATCTGCGCTTTTTCTGGGTCGTCCCACAAATTGGGGGCGCTGGCTTCGGCCTCTAGTTCGATAGCCTCAGCGTTGAGCTTGGGAAGGTTCAAAACCGCCTCAATGGCTGCCAAGGTGGTACTCAGTTTCTCAACTTCTAATTCGTATTCGCGAGCTGCCACAGGGAGAGCCTAATGCCTGGCGGGCGCTGGCTGAATTTGAGATTTGCCAAGCCAAAGCCTTTCTCGGGTTTGGCAGTCGTGAGATATCTCGCTTATTGAGTATTCATAACTGAGGTAGCGCCAATTCCAGCGGTGATGGTGACTTTATCCAAACCAGGACTTGGGGTCATCGATGCCAGAATCGGGATGGCCAGCGTTGGTTCAATTGCAGATTCCAAGGTCGCATCCAAAACATCTAACTGGCATGACCATTGCGAAACTGAAATCGGATTTCCTCGCAACTGCATTTGAGCAATCTGGGAATAGAAATCTAGCCGCGCTGCATTGCAATCTATAGGTACTCGATAGCTGGAACCGAAAGGTGAGTACTGATCCAAAGTTTGATCGTTGGCGTAATAGCGCCTCAGATCCAGATTATGCGCACTGTGCTGAATCGCGGCTTCGCCAATGCTGAGCAATTCTCGCTTTGCCAGATAGGCGCTAGAAATGTTGATCGCTTCGAACGCCAAAATAAGTAGAACCAGGAAGAGCGAGATGATGAGAAAGGAGATGGACCCGGTCTCCTGGTGGCGGGAAGGTTTTAGCTTCCGCTTCATTGGATACATGCTCAATGTCCCCAGGCATCCACAAATTCAGAGGCGCTGGCAGATACTACTTTTCCTGTGCTCTCCGAGGTGAGGAAAACCGTGATCCGAACTTCGGCCTTGGGGGTAAGGCATGGATCGGCCCCGCACTGAACTTGGTAACGAGCTGGAACTTGGATATGTCCGGATGGAAAAATAGTTCGCGTAAAAATACTTTCCACCGTTCCCAAGCGCTGCGCCACGAAAGATTCGTCCGGGCTGGTGACATAGGCACGAACGAGTTGCCGCGCAAAATTACTGGCTGCAAATTGCGTTGTGGATTGTTGGTTAATTACAGTCAAGAAAATCGCCATGGGAATGAAGAGAGGTAGCGCGATCATCAGGTACTCCAAAATCGCACTGCCCTGATCTCTATTCCTATTATCAATAATTTATCTGGCCTTTCGATGGCAGAAGAAAATTTCTTTAATTGTGATTCTCGTCGACGGCGATTCCTGACAATGTGAGCGCAGAACGGCCGATCAGTATCGGCGAAACGATGGGAATCGATCTCTGCCCACTGCCCGATATGACCGAACCACCGCCGGGAAGTGGGGTGTGCTCAATTTCCAACCCGGCCGAACTTTGGAGTGAGTGCAAGAGTGCAACCCGCGAGACCTGGCCTTGAATCGAATTAATGCCCGCGCTATGAGCTAAAACAGCGACGCTAATCTGAACCACCGCCAAAAAGAGTAAGAGAGTTGGGATTAAGACCATGGCGCTCTCCACGGTTCCGCGGTCGGATTGGTTAGGTTTCATAGCGGGCAGTCCACCGATTCTTGCTCATCGAATTTTTCTCACTCATCGAATTTTTCTCACTCATCGAATATTGCTCATCGAATCCAAAGAATGGGTCAAAATTGCCGATAACCGTGGCGCCGCAATGGTCCAAATTGCGGTAATCAATCCAGTGGTCATCAACACCACTAAGACCCAACCAGGGACATCGCCGCGATCGGATTGGAGCTGCGCTTGGATCGATGATCTCATTTGATTAATTCCTAATTGAGTTCTGACTAATCGTTCCGTTAAAAATTGAGTGATCATCGTTTTCGTTCTTCGCAATTTATCTGAGCGCGACTTAGCTATTGCGCCCGTAGAATCCGCTTTTGCGCCCGTCGATGCAGTTGCCATTTTCCAGCCTTTCGATAGATGGTTTTATAGGTCAGAGCATTTATCTTTACTACGAGAAAATTTGCTAAAGATTTCCCCGTTGTTGACAATGCCAACTTGTGGATAATTCATAAGATGTTCTGACCGAGAGCCAAATAAGAGGGCCAGAGCGCAAAGAGAACGGATATCGGAAGAATCAAGAAAACCACGGGCACCATCAGGGCGATTTCAGCTTTGCCCGCTTGCTTCAGTAATTCGGCCTGGTGGCGTTTTCGAATATCTTCAACCTGGCGATAGAGAACATCCCCAAGTGGGGTACCGCGTTCCAGTGCAATGATCAAAGAATCACAGAACCGTCGGATGGTGTTCGACCCGGATGCCGTTGCCAATCGCTCCAAAGTTGCCGAAAGACTGGCACCTGCTTGCATCGCGGCAACGCAATCGCGAATTTGATCAGCGAGGTCCCCGGTCGCAATTTGTGAGATCCGAAGGAGAGCAAGGGAAGGGCTCTCTCCGGCCACAATGAGAATTGCAAATAGTTCAACAAAAGTAGGAAACTCTGCCTCCACTTTGCTGCGAATTCGTGCTCTCATTCGGTTTGCCTGACTTCGTTGCCAACGTAGATAAGAGAAAGCACAAATACTCATGGCCACGATTGCCACGATGTTCGCGCTACCAATAATCAGGATCGCAACGATTCCTACAAAAAGAGCCTTTATCTTTCGGCGATGCGGAGAACTTCCTGCCATCATTGAACTTTCGCCGGCCAAGATCAAACTCCGAAAATTTAATAGCGGATCTCGAAATTCTACGAAGAGTAAATCTGCGGCGTAATACAAAACTGGCGCCACAAAGAGGAGCGAAAGAAGTTCGATCTTCATTGCGAAAACACCCGCGGAGAATTTGGCAATTTACCAACCTTCGCCATCCAGGCATAAGCAATGCCCGTGAGCAGAACGCCAATGAACAAAATCGTTATGCCAGCCGAAGAAGAATATGCCGCTACCGTGCTTGGTTGAGTCGCCAGAATTATGAGCAGCAGCCACGGCGCCACTGCGGCCAATCCAGCAGAGTTCTTTATCCATCCGTGCTTAGCGGAAATCTCACTGCGCACCGCCAAATCACTTCTCATGAAATCTGCCAAGGTTCGCAAGGTCAGTGCCGTATCCCGACTGCCGGAACCTTTGGCAAAACGCAGGACCTCGCATACTTGATCGGCAAGTGGGTCGCTAAAGAGAACCTTTATCTTTAAGAGAGCCGTTTCAAAATCCACTCCAGCTATCAGGTCATTATGAAATTGCAGGAATATTGGTTTGGTCCGCTCCGGGCCTCGCTTACCCAAACTTGCCAAAGTTTGCGCAAGTGACAAGCCCGACTGCAAGCCAGAAATTATGTGATCCAGAATTTCCGGCCAGAGCGCTTGCATTGCGTGGCGCAATTTCTCAGCCTGACGGCGCGAAAGAATTAGTGGTGAGACCGAAGTCAATATGCCGAAGGGGGCGGCAATGACCGGGGAATTCACCAAGAAATTTGCGATGAGAAATCCGCACAACGCGCAGATAAAAATGTACATGCATAGTTTCGGCGAGAGATTGCGCTTCTTTCGCTCTTTTCGAGGAATCGGGTTTAGAACTATCACGCCCGAACAGAGAACCACAAAAACTACAAAGGCGACGGGATGAAAGGCGATAAAATTTTTCATACTGGAGCGCCTGCCTTATTAATTATTCGATCTCGAGAAATTTGACCAAATCCCGCCAGGTAACTTGTTGTTCCTGACACAGGATCTCTGGTTAACGTGTAGATCGATTCCGTTTCAATTACATCGCCTTCAACCCGGCCGGTCACTGAAATAACTTCGGTAATTCTTCGAACGCCCTTATCATCAAGTGCTACGTGCACGACAATCTCAATCGCCGAAGCAACAACAGGTGTAATGAATCGGTGCGAGATATTTTCACCAGCAAGCAGGGGCAAGGTCTGCAATTTTGCAATTGCATCCCGAGCTGAATTTGCATGGATTGTTGCCATACCTGGAACACCAGAGTTAAGTGCTATCAGCAGATCCAACGACTCTGCTTCTCGAATTTCACCAACGACCAATCGCGATGGGCGCATTCGCAGCGCCTCCTTAATGAGCCGGCGCATTGGAATCTCGCCCTCTCCTTGCAAATTTGCGGCACGAGTTTGCAGCGCCACACAATCGGGTAACCGAGGTTTGAGTTCAAAGACTTCTTCGATAGTGATGGTTCGACTATTCAGCGGTGCAGCGCTCACCAGGGCATTTAGCAAGGTGGTCTTTCCAGCCTGTGTCGAACCACTAACCAATATATTGAGCCCAGATGATGCACACTCATAAAGAAATAGCGCGACTTGGTTATCCATAACCCCCATATCGCGTAGGTCTTGCAGGGATTTGCCCCGCACTAAGTGCTTTCGAATATTGACCGCCCAATGTGTCGCGGTAATTTCAGGAATCGCAACATGGAGTCGGCTGCCATCTGGTAGTCGGGCATCGACAAAGGGATTAGATAGATCTAGGCGGCGACCACCCCACATCAATAACCTTTCAATCAGACCACGAACATCTTCCCCGCTCATCACCACATTGGTCAGATGGCTCACTCCCGAACGAGCTGCGAATATTCGGTTGGGCGAATTAATCCACACCTCTTCAATTTCTGGATCTTCCATCAAGGATTGCAGCGGACCGAAATTAGTTCGAAACTCCAGAGCGGTATCTGGTCGAAATTGCGTCCCAGGTTCAGCGCTCTGATTTTTCACATCGCATAGCCAACTGCACCACGAACGATGGAACCGAAGGAATCTGAATTGCTGTTGATAGCCCAGCGAAGAAATTCCCAACGAGTTTTAAAAATTACGCTAAGTCGAAAATTGTGCTTTATCTATCTCCGCCACGAAATCTTCAAGACTCTGGCCATGCCCCCAAGGGTGGATATGAAAACGGAGCGCAACCTCAGGTGTCAAGGTATTTACGATGCGATCTACCGCCATGGCTGCGACTTCGAAATCTCCATGAACCAACCACCAGAATCCAGATTCGCAGATGCGCGAAAAGAATTCGTCACTTCGAATCGCCTGTTGTAATTCAAATGCCAACCTGATGAGAACTTCTTCAATCAGGCTCACCTCGCTGTGGAAGACGAGAAGCGAATCTAAATCGCCACCCCGTCCGGCTCCTGATAAACCGGAGTCATCCATCAAAGTGAGTGAAACCACCGAAATTGGAAATCCCTGCCGCTGTGCATTTGCTAATTCGCGACGTAGATTTTCGTAGAAGAGCGCCGGTGCCATTGTTAAAGTTAATGAATCAATGACCCCGTTATTTCGAAACTCCAGAGTCCGCGGCTGCTCCGACATAATTCAAAGGTATTCTCTTCCAGTGGCAATGTGAACCGTTTTTAGGTGTGATTCAGCTAAGTTGGCCGGCTATAGATTTCCCAGATCAGAAAGCGAAAGGAGCACCACATGAGCGATGATGCGAATCTGCGCAGGTATGAAATGGCTCGAAATAACGCTATCTGGTTTCTGCGAATGGAAGCCCTCATCGTTGCCGCATTGACCCTCTACTTATTGGTCGCCGCCCTTTTCGCAAAAGTCACTAATCAGGCGGCTCTCATTGGGGAAATCCTCTTCGGAATTGTTGGGTCACTTGGGCTATTGGCCTGTTCGGTCGGATTTCAACGAAGAAAATCTTTCGGCCGAGCACCTGCCGTCTTGGCCAATCTCATCGCCTTAGGTGTCGCCTATTTCATGATCACCGGTGGGCTGATCTCGCTGGGGATCCCGCTGGCTATCTTGGCAATTATCACCTTCTTGGCCGCACTCTTTGGATATCACGAGCCAGCCAACTAAGAGCTGCTCCCATTTTGGTGCGCCATCCATCACATGGGCTGGCTTCATTTCGGCTTGGGTCGCTCCGTGGCGACCGATAGACTGACCGCTCCAACATTTACCTTGGTTTATCGCATAACTACACGAATGAGGAGCATCGCCCGTGTCGGCTTCAGGATCTGATTCGCCTGTAAATTCCGTACCCGCAAGCAATTTCGGCGGTTCCTTTGGGCCAAATGAATGGCTCGTCGATGAAATGTACGAGCGCTATCTCCAAGACCCAGCCTCAGTCGATAAAGCCTGGTGGGATTTCTTCGCCGACTATGACAAGGCCAATGGCGGACCGGCTGGCGGTTCCGGCAAGAGTGGCGATCTCCCCGCGATTTCAGCCCTTTCCGATGCCCCGTTAGGTGGAAATCCGCCGCTTCCAAAATCTGGGATTGCCACTTCCGTTCCATTTACCGCCGCCCGCGTATTTCCTGCTGGCTCCGATTCATCCGTGCCACAAGTTGCGCCCGCCCCTATGACAACTGCAACGCCTGCCACCACCCCGGCCGCATCACCTATTATCCCCGCCGCCTCGACCGAAACTTTCACAGCCCAGGAGACCGTTAAAACTGCGATGAATAATTCCAACCCAACTCCAGCCGATCCCGTCGTGAAACCCATCCCCACCTTGGTGACCCCAAGTGCTTCAACCACAGATCCCATTCGTGGCGTTGGCGCCCGAGTCGTTCAAAGCATGGAAGCCTCACTCTCCGTTCCAACGGCAACCAGTGTTCGCGCGATCCCAGCAAAACTAATGATCGATAATCGAACCGTCATTAATAATCACTTGAAGCGTGGCCGTGGCGGAAAAGTTTCTTTCACGCACATCATCGGATACGCCATGATCAAGGCGCTTCGCCAAATGCCGGAGATGAACTCCTTCTTCACCCACGTCGATGAAAAACCAGCCGTGGGTCACCCAGAACATATCAACTTGGGTATCGCAATCGATATGGCAAAAGCAGATGGAACGCGCCAACTATTAGTTCCATCCATCAAAGGTTGTGAAGATTTAGACTTCGGCCAATTCTGGTCCTCTTACGAAGAAACAGTTCGCAAAGCCCGAACTGGCGCATTAGTCGTTGAAGATTTTGCTGGCACAACTGTCTCGCTGACCAACCCGGGCACTATTGGAACGGTGCATTCTGTGCCGCGCTTAGTTGTCGGTCAAGGAATGATCTTGGGCGTCGGTGCTATGGATTACCCGGCCGAATTCCAAGGTGCTAATGAAGAAACCTTGGCCAACCTTGCCATAAGCAAAGTTGTCACGCTGACCAGCACTTATGACCACCGCATTATCCAAGGCGCGCAATCAGGGGATTTCCTTCGCCGCATGAATGAGATCTTGCTTGGTGGCGATGGCTTCTATGAAGAAATTTTCGCGGCTCTGCGAATTCCTTATGTTCCTATTCAATGGGTCACTGATCTGCAATTTGGTAAAGATGACCAATTGGGCAAGACAGCTCGGGTCCAACATCTCATCGATGCCTATCGAACTACTGGTCACTTGATGGCTGATATCGATCCACTGGAATACAAACAACGTTCACACCCAGATCTAGATGTAGTAACTCATGGGCTTTCGCTCTGGGATTTGGATCGGGAATTTGCAACTGGTGGCCTTGGTGGCAAGCCAGTCATGAAATTGCGCCGCATCTTGGGTATTTTGCGTGATTCATATTGCCGCACGATTGGCATCGAATACATGTACATCCAAAATCCTGCCGAAAGAAAATGGATTCAGGAGCGCGTTGAAGTTGGTTCACCTCGGACTCCACGCGAAGAGCAATTACGAATTCTTCATAAGCTAAATAGCGCCGAAGCATTCGAATCATTCCTGCAAACCAAATATGTCGGCCAGAAGCGATTTTCGCTAGAAGGCGGCGAATCAGTAATTCCACTTCTCGATGCGGTAATTTCCGAAGCTGCAGATGCTGGATTAGATGAAGTGTGTATCGGAATGCCACACCGTGGCCGATTAAATGTTCTCGCCAATATTGCTGGAAAACCAGCTGGACAGATCTTCCAAGAATTCGAAGGTCACTACGCCGAAAATCAGGTCCATGGTTCGGGCGACGTGAAATATCACTTGGGAACCCAAGGCGTCTTCACCGCCGAATCCGGTGCCACAACCAAGATTTATCTGGCCGCAAATCCTTCACACCTTGAAGCGGTGAACCCAGTATTGGAAGGAATTGTTCGCGCCAAGCAGGATCTGCTCAACGTTAAAGAGGCGTTTTCGATTATGCCAATCTTGGTTCACGGCGATGCAGCATTTGCCGGCCAAGGCTTAGTTGCCGAAACCTTGAACTTATCCCAACTTCCGGGATACCGAACCGGTGGCACTATCCACGTAGTTGTAAATAACCAGGTTGGCTTTACTACCTCGCCGATTTCGGCCAGGTCCAGCACCTATTCCACCGATGTTGCCAAGATGATCCAAGCCCCGGTCTTCCATGTTAACGGAGATGATCCAGAGAGCGTGGTCCGAGTCGCGCGCCTAGCTTTCGAATATCGCCAAGCCTTCAATAAAGATGTAGTCATCGACATGGTTTGTTACCGACGTCGCGGTCACAACGAAGGTGACGAACCAAGCTTTACCCAACCGTTGATGTACAAACTCATCGATGCGAAACGCTCCACCCGAAAGTTATATACCGAAGCCCTCATTGGCCGCGGTGATATCACGGTCGATGAAGCAGAAGAAGTTCTTCGCGATTATCAAACCCAACTTGAAGCGGTATTTAATTCCGTTCATAACATTGAACCAGAAGATGAAAAATTCGTTATTCCAATCGTTCCTGCGCCAGAAACGGTAAACACTGCTATAGATAGCACCACTCTTCATAAGATCGCCGCAACCCAAACCGCCATCCCAGAAGGTTTCGTGGTTCATCCCAAGTTGTTGCCACAGTTGCAGAAGCGAACTGAAATGCTCAATGATGGAACCGTTGATTGGTCCACCGGAGAAATGCTTGCCTTCGGTTCTTTGTTATTAGAAGGTCATCCAATTCGCCTTGCAGGTCAAGATGTTCGACGTGGCACCTTCTCTAATCGCCATGCGGTCATCATCGATCAAAAGACTGGTGACCAATGGACCCCACTTCGCGGATTGATCTCCGACGAAAATCAATTCTTTGTCTTCGATTCCCTGCTCTCCGAATATGCAGCGCTTGGTTTTGAATATGGGTATTCGGTTGAACGAGAAAATGCGCTCGTATTGTGGGAAGCCCAATTCGGTGACTTTGCCAATGGGGCACAGACAATCATCGATGAGTTCATCTCTTCAGCACTTCAAAAATGGGGTGAGCGCTCTTCAGTAGTTCTACTTCTTCCACACGGATATGAAGGTCAAGGACCGGATCATTCCTCGGCTCGAATCGAACGCTACTTACTTCTCTGTGCCGAAGCGAACATGACCGTTGCTCAACCATCTTCGGCTGCTTCCTACTTCCATTTACTTCGCTGGCATATGAAGAATCCGGCGCGACGTCCGCTGATTGTCTTCGAACCAAAATCGATGTTGCGGCTTAAAGCGGCGGCATCTTCCATCTCCGATTTCAATACCGGTACTTTCCGTCCGATCATTAGTGACCCAACGGTTCACAACGCCAGCCGAGTCATCTTCTGTTCTGGAAAGATTTATTACGACTTGCTGGCAGAGCGGGCTCGCTTAGCGGAAAACACCACCGCCATCGTTCGTGTGGAGCAGTTGTATCCACTTCCCGCCGAAGAAATGGCGCAAGAAGCGGCTAAGCATCCTCATGCAAATCTCTTGTGGGTTCAGGATGAACCTGCCAACCAAGGTCCGTGGCCATTTATCGCCACCCATACTGCCGAAGCTTTGGAAGGTCGTGGCCTTCGCGGAGTTTCCCGTCGCGCCACAGCAAGCCCGGCTACTGGCAATCACTATGTCCACGAAGAAGAGCAGAAAGCCCTTCTCATGGAAGCCTTCAGCCGCTAGGAAAGCCCTACTTTCTGCGCTTGTAGCGAAAGAGCACTACGCCCTTAACTTCACTTCCAGCGAGCCATCCCCACTCTCGGGAGTCGGTGCTGGCATCTTTATTGTCGCCCTCTACCCAGAAAAGTGGCCAACCATCTTCGGTCCGTTCGATATCCACCAATCGTTTGATCTGCAAGATCCCTGGTCCAGCAGCCGCCGATTCGCGTTGAATCAGCACCGCCTTTCCGATCAGCCCCTGGGTCAGAACGGTGCTGACGCCATCGGGCCAGAATCGAGCCAGAAGCCAGTCGCCATCTCGATATTTGGGAGACATTGATTCCCCAACGACCTTGATCTTTATCACGCAAAATTTCCAATCATCAACTTTGGCTCAGGGGTAGTAGTCTCACACATCGAAGATTGTTCGTCGTCAGTACCAGAACACTTATCAACCGGAGGACTACACATGACCATCAAGAATTCACTAAAAGTTGGAATTACTCATTTTCTCGCACCTACCACCCTTGCCTTTGCTCACTGCGATCTTCCTTGCGGAGTTTACGATCCAGCACAAGCCAAGATCGAAGCGCTTTCCGTTAAAGCGACCATGGAAAAATATGCAGCAAGCAGCGACCCAGATTTCAAAGCTCGCGCAGTTGCCATCAAGGAAGAGCGTTCTGAATTGGTAAAGCATCACCTCTGGGTTCTCTGGACCGATTACTTCAAGGCACCGCATTTCGAGGCATACCCACAATTGAATTCACTTTTCAACGAAGCCACAAAACTTGCTGGCGCCGGTGGAACTAAGGGAAGTAACGATGTAGCAGTTGCTGAAAAGCTCTTGGCCAAGATTGATGAGATTGCTGCAATTTTCTGGGAGACCAAGAAGTAAATAGAACTATTGTTTTACAGAGAAAATAACCTGGCGGAATTTCGTCAGGTTATTTTCTTTTCTACTAGTAACCCTTCGGCTGCCGTTCTGGCCATATATGAAACGCGATCAACAACTTTTCGCAAAATGGTTCCACTGGCAATCAATCTTCCTTCGTGATTAATTTCTACGTTAAAAGTCAATTGATTTCCGGAAACTTCGATACAAGTCGCGTGAGCCCGAATCGTGGAACCAATGGAAACACCAGAGAGATAATGTAATTGTGAAGTCAACGTGTGCGATGTTTCACCCGGTTCCAGAAATTCTACAAGCGCGGCAGTACTGGCACTTTCGGCAAGATTGATAAGTGCGCTGCTGGCCACAACAGGTAAGTCGCTAATTCCACTGGCCACTGCGGTGTCGCCGGGGCGGATCGTCAACGAAGACATTCCAACTGCACCAAGCAGTTTCTCCTTGCTCATTTTTTGCCAATCTGGCACACCTGGGAAACCATGTTCTTAAAGTAAAGGCTTTACCGGCGTTTAGGGGCAATCTTTAGAAAAAATCTCTCCGAATTTCATGAGAAGTTTCAATGATTTGAGTAACGCCATCAACTGATATTTCGGTCCTGGTATAGCCAGAGATGAAATGAGTTTCCGTGGGAAGGGATCCTTGTTGCATTGAATTCATTTCGGCGGCAAGTGCCTGAGTTTGTTCGTGAATTCGATTGATTAATTCCTCGGGAGCTACTTCCTGACAGGAACGGTTGAGCAAACTCTGAATTAGCGAGAGCGCTTGTCGTTCTTGGACCATGGTCCCCATGCAGGGTGGACATTCCTGGAAGTGAATTTCAAATGCTTGATACTGGTGCGCATCTTCGATCTCATGGTCAAGGAAAATAAACATCGCGTTTAGTATTTCTTCGCAGGAGGTTTGATGTGGATTGCCGCAACTCATGATCCACTCTCCTTTCCGAAACCGCGACCACGGCCATATTCAGCCAAAGATTCACGAAGTAACTTTCGGCCACGGTGAAGTCTGGACATCACGGTACCTGTTGGGACTCCAGCAATTTCTGCGATCTCTTTATACGAAAAACCCTCAACATCGGCCCAATACACAGCCATACGAAATTCTTCTGGCATCGCGGCGAGCGCATCTTTAATATCACTATCGGCTAGATTTTCCAGAACTACATCTTCGGCAGATTTTCCCTGGTCGCTGGTGTGGCTAGAGGCATCGTGAATCTGCCAATCTTCCAATTCCCCGCCAGCAATAAGTGGTTGCCGTTGGGCTTTGCGATAGGAATTAATAAAAGTAGTGGTCAGAATTCGATAGAGCCAGGCCTTGAGGTTGGTGCCGGGTTCGAATTGGTGGAACGAGGTGAAGGCCTTGGCATAGGTGTCTTGGACTAGATCCTGGGCATCATGCGGATTCTTGGTGTATCTCATGGCTGCTGAATAGAGCTGGTCAGCAAAGACCATAGCGTCGCGCTCGAATCGAGCTTTGCGCTCAGTAAGGGATTCGGTCTCGCGGTTGGCTAAGGTCAACTCATTTCGAAGTTCAGGTGAGACTTCGTCAGAAAGCTCGGGGGTAATTTCAGTTGGCATCGTCAATAAGGCTACTGCCAATTGGAGCGCCTGCGCGCTGGAATTACTGCGAACCTTGTGAGAGTTTGCTGCACGAATATCGAGTGATTTAGTCATCACAGGTTAAACGGTTGCTAAGGGCTCAATATTCCCCGCTTGGCCCTGGCTTTTTGGGCCGGGCTTTTTGGGCCTAACCCTTACCCCTAACTCTTCTTAAAGAATCTCCAGTAAAAGGCGCCATAGAGCAGGGCGATCCCGATATTGGCCGCCAACCGCTGCCCAAAGTGGTGCTAAAAAAGGGTATCGGGCGCGGCGATTTCGATCTCATCAATGAGCTCTGGGCCATTGTTTCGAACTGCATTGACCTTTGTGGAAACTGGAACTGCCTGCAAATTCGCAGCAGGTGAATCAAATTCCAATAAGGATTTTAAAAAAGGGATCGGCGCTGTACCGGGAGCCAGCCAATCGTGCCAACGATCTCGAGGTAAAAAGGTGGGCATTCGTGAATGAATTTCCGCTAAAAAATCTACGGCAGGACGAGTAATCAAGGCAGCACTTTCGTGAACCTGACCGTTGGAATCCACCCAAAGATCCCAGATTCCGGCAAAGGCCAGCGTTGAATGAACTGCATCTGCCGATGAAATGTAGAAGGGCTGCTTGGATGGGAACTCACCTAATTCGGTAGCCCATTCGTAGTAACCCGTGGCTGGAATCAAACACCTTCGAGAACGAAAAGCGCTGCGAAAAGTGGGCTTACTCTCCACGGTTTCGGTTCGAGCATTAATGGCCTGAGATTGCGATTTGATCGCCGCGGCCGTGTCCTTGCTCCATGGCGCAATCAGCCCCCAGGAAACAGTTGCTAACTCCCGTACCAAATTCTGGTTTGGGTCCTCTTTCTCGCGAATGATGTAAATGTCCTTCGTCGGGGCGATATTCCAATCGGCGGGCAGAATTGCCCCAGTTCGGCCTCCGGTAATTTCAAATTCTTCGATGATTTCATCGGGCAATCTAGAGAGCGCATATCGACCACACATAAGCCCAGAGCGTACCTGCTGAAAAAACCTGAGCAATAGGCGCTGAGGTAGGCTTTCAACTATGACAGAACTCTGGCCCGCTCCGTTTCGCGGAGACCAACCAGTTTCTGCAACCATCGAAATCCCCGGCTCCAAATCGGTGACGAATCGAGCCCTTATTTTGGCGGCGCTGGCAACTTCTGCCTCCATCCTGCGAAAGCCACTTCACTCTCGCGATTCGGAGTTGATGATTGCCGGATTGAAAGCGCTGGGAGTCTCCATTGAACTACTGGAAAATGGCGATCTTGCGGTCACTCCAGCCCCACTCTTTGGGCCGACCTCGATTGATGTTGGAAATGCCGGAACCGTTATGCGCTTCTTGCCACCGGTGGCTGCGCTAGCTTCGGGGGTAGTGCATTTCGATGGCGATCCACGCTCTCACGAACGGCCACTAGGACCTGTTATCGCCGCGCTGGAAGCGCTGGGTGTAACCATCGAACATGGCTCCAGATATTCATTGCCATTAACCATCAATGGTGCCGGATCGTTGCGCGGTGGTGTCGTAGAAGTGGATGCGTCATCCTCTAGTCAATTTATCTCAGCGCTCTTGCTCATCGGCCCAGTAACCAAAGAAGGAATCACCGTTCGACATATCGGTGACCACTTGCCTTCTATGCCGCATATTGAAATGACGATCCAGATGTTGCGCGATTTCGGAGCACACGTCGACGTTTCTGACTTTGCCACAACCGGAAAATACGAATGGCAAGTTCACCCCGGGGCGTTGAACGGTGTGGATCTTGTAATCGAGCCAGACCTCTCCAACGCAGCACCATTCATGGCAGCCGCAATGATCTGTGGTGGTCAGGTACGGATCCAAAACTGGCCAACGAAAACCACGCAACCAGGAGATCAACTTCGAACTATCTTTTCCAAGATGGGCGCCGATATTTCCTTAGTGCCCAACAACTCCGGGCATACAGATTTGCTCATCGTAGGCGCAAGCGCCATTCACGGAATTGATATCGACCTACATGATGTTGGTGAATTGACGCCATCCATTGCCGCAGTTTGTGCGCTGGCTGATTCGCCATCGACACTTCGTGGGATCGGACATTTACGGCTTCACGAAACTGACAGGTTGGCCGCCATCGCTGCTGAAATCAATGCTTTGGGCGGAGATGTTGAAGAAGAAGAAACGTCACTCTACATAAGCCCAGAGCCATTGCACGCTGGAATTTTTCACACCTACGATGACCACCGGTTGGCCACCGCCGGAGCAATGTTGGGCTTAGTCGTCGCTGGAATCCAGGTAGAAAATATTTTAACGACTCGAAAAACGCTGCCAGACTTTCCTGGTTCCTGGACCGAAATGCTAAATGGTCAATAAGCGAGATTTCGATGAGGACGATGTCCGTTCGCGGCCAGCGCGAAGTACCAGGCCACGGACAAAAGATCGTCCGGACTATTCCAAAGCGACTCAAGCTTTGGTTATTGCCGTAGATAGGGGACGCACCACCTGCGTAGTTGAAGGATCCTTGGTTGTTGTGACCGCGATGAAGTCCCGCGAACTGGGAAAGAAATCCGTAGTTGTTGGTGATCGAATTGGTTTAGTCGGAGATATTTCTGGTAGCGAAGGGTCCCTGGCCAGAATCGTCACG
>CAINLV010000051.1 GCA_903850565.1 uncultured Actinomycetes bacterium | reverse complement strand
GCCAGAATCGTCACGGTGCTGCCTCGCAAAAATGCATTGACCAGAACGATCGATGACAATCCCGGTGAAGAACGAATGATCGTTGCAAATATTGACCAAATGGCCATTGTTATTGCCGCGGCCAATCCCGAGCCGCGACATGGTTTTGTCGATCGAGCGCTAGTAGTCGCCTTTGATCAAGGCATTAAGCCAATAATTATTTTGACGAAACGAGATCTTGCCGATGGCAAAGAGTTCTTGAAGGTCTACCAAGATTTAGAGATCGATATTTTTGAAACCCAAAAAGGCGCCGATCTTCAAAGCCTTCGAAATATATTAAAAAATAAAACGACGGTTCTACTTGGGCATTCCGGCGTGGGCAAATCCACTTTGGTAAACGCGTTAGTGGAGAGCGCGGATCGAATGACTGGCCATGTCAATGACGTCACTGGCAGAGGCCGCCACACTTCATCCAGCGCAGTGGCGCTTCGATTGGATATCTCAGTCAAAGAAGAAATACCGAAAAGTACGGGCGAAGCCTTAAATGTTGGTTGGATTATTGACACCCCTGGCGTTCGTTCTTTTGGTGTAGCTCATATAGACCTGGCCCGAGTAATTGGTTCATTCCCGGAGTTCGGTCCAGTCATGGAAAATTGCCCTAAGAACTGTTCCCATAATGAAGATGGTTGCGCATTAAACACCTGGGAAGGTTTTGATGAACGGAGCCGTTCTAGATTGGAAAGTCTTCGTGGTCTACTAGTTTCGCAGTAAAAATCGTTACCAAGGTGCAATAAACTTCAGATGTGAATACCTCTTCCCACTCCCGTGACTTAGTGGCCGATCTTGCGTTTGCACATCGATTAGCTGACCTGGCCGATTCATTGACTATGGATCGTTACCAAGCGTTGGATCTAGTCATTGAAACAAAACCAGATGCCACACCGGTCACTGATGCGGATAAGGCAACGGAAGTAGCTATTCGAAATGCGATTGCCGCCGAACGCCCAGATGATGTAATTGTCGGCGAGGAATTTGGCTCGCCCGACCTCTCCGGAGATAAATACTTTTGGGTTATAGATCCAATTGACGGTACCAAAAACTTTCTTCGAGGGGTTCCCACATGGGCCACCTTGATTGGCTTGGCCAACCCAGATGGCGAAATCGTCTTAGGAGTAGTTAGTTCTCCGGCGCTCTTTCGACGCTGGCATGCGGCCTTAGGTCATGGCGCCTTTGTTTCGCTCAACCGAGGAGCCGAAAAACGAATTCATGTCTCTTCCGTGAAAGCCTTAGGCGATGCATCGATCGCATATTCAGATCTTGAAGGTTGGGGCGATAAAAGAGAAGCATTCATTGAATTGCAAAATCACGTCTGGCGAACGCGTGGAATGGGCGATTTCTGGTCGCACATGTTAGTTGCCGAAGGCGCCGTAGATTTAGCGGTAGAACCTTCGCTTGCTTTATGGGATATGGCAGCGCTGGATATTGTGGTTCGCGAAGCGGGTGGAACCTTTACCAACATCGCTGGCGTGGCAGGTCCGCATGGAGCCAGTGCAATTTCCAGCAATGGTTTGCTTCATCAAGAATTCTTGAACGTTATCAAATAAATGGGGATCTTCGCTTCACTCTTTTCTCGTGGCAAGAAAAGTCAAGAAGCACGGACACCACCTTCGAATCCGACACCGCCACCAGAAATAATTCGAACTATTGCCTATGAAATAGTTTTGGTCTCCGATCCATTGACCGGTGCCGGGGTTCTCTCCACGCAATTCTCCGGTGCCACGGCCGAAATCTCTACTACGGAAATATCAACAATTGTCACGCGATTGGCAAACTCGGATTTTGGACTTATGAATGTCGACAGATTCGACAAAGCGCTCCTTCCAGATAATGCACCTGAACGTGGCTATGCCGGAAAAGAACTGGTTGGCTCACAAATGGCAACTATTCTCTTCGGGGAAGTAGATGCAGTTTCCCGCAGCGCCGCAAAAATCCATCCGGAAATCGTTGCCGCATTGGAACGAATCGATCGCACTAAAGAGGCAATTCAATTACTTGCGATAGATGGTCTGGTCTATGCGAGTGTTACTTATAGGGTCGAAATTTAGAGATCAATCCAGCCGGCAGGAATAAGGTCATCGACTTTCTCCGGTCCCCAAGTACCTTTGAAATATGGATAAACAGCTGGTTCATCATGAATAACATCCTTCAAGATTCGCCAACTTTCTAAGACGGAATCAATTCTGGTGAAGCGCAGGTGGTCTCCCAATAACGCCGCTCGAAGTAGCCGTTCATATGCTTCTTGTCGATCCCCCAGTGCAGCGCTGAATTCAACATTAAGTTGAACTGGAACGGTGGCCAAATTATCTCCGGGAGCCTTGGCTAAAAGTTCAATATCTACGCCATCATTTTTACCTAAGCGAAAGCGCAGAATATTGGGCGAAGCTTCTTGGGTCTCGGCAAAGAGCATTCTTGGTGGGTGCTTAAATTCCACCACAACTTCAAGTGTGGTTTCGGCTAAGTACTTGCCAGTTCGCAAATAGAACGGAACTCCAGCCCAGCGCCAGTTATCTACATAAAGAAGTGCTGCTGCAAATGTTTCGGTGTGCGAAGTTGGCGCAACGCCTTTTTCGTCCAAGTAACCCACATATTGACCGCGCACAATCTCATCAGTTTTCAATGGATCAATGGCTCTAAAGACTTTGATCTTTTCATCTTCCATAAACTGCGAAGAAAAATCTGAAGGCGGTTCCATGGCGATGAGCGCCAAGACTTGAAGCAAGTGATTTTGCAGCACATCTCGAATCGCACCAACGCCATCGTAAAAAGCGCCTCGGCCTTCGATTCCAAAATTCTCCGCCATCGTGATTTGAATGCTGTTGATATATCTGCGGTTCCAGAGCGGTTCCCAAATGGAATTAGCAAAACGGAAGATGAGAATGTCCTCGACAGATTCCTTGCCTAAGTAGTGATCAATGCGGAAGATTCGATCCTCTGGCAAAACTCTTTCTAGCGCCTCTTGCAATAATTCGGCCGATTCCAAATCTCGACCAAATGGCTTCTCAACCACCAGTCGAGCGCGTTCGGTTAGTCCTACTGTTGCTAACCCTTGAGTGACCTGCTCAAAAAGCGAAGGAGGAATTGCCAAGTAAATTACCGGCGTATTTTTCCCTTCAAGGGCCAAAGCTAAATCTTGATAAACCTTAGGGTCTTCGTAATTACCGACCACCAGCGAAAGTTTGGCATCCAAATCAGCCAGAATTGCTTCGTCTACATAATCCACATTGTGGCGAATTGCATCGAAAGCGTTGGTAACAAATTGTTCGTGATCCCACTTAGTAGATGCCACTCCAACTACTTCAACATTGAGAGCGCCCTTTAGCGCCATGCTGTACAGAGCCGGGAAAAGCTTCTTCTTGGCTAAATCACCAGTTGCTCCAAAGAGAACTAGAACGTCGGCCTCCTGTACTTCGCCTGTTCGTTTCATCATTTTTACAAGCTACTCATTTCTCATTTGGGAGAACTAATTCTTTTTGGCAGCTTCCGAGTGACCGCCAAATTTCTTTCGCATGGCAGATAGAACCTTATTTGCGTATAAATCATTCCCGCGGGATGAGAAGCGACCCATCAAGGACGCGCTCAAAACATTGGCAGGAACTCCGGCATCTATGGCAGTTTGAACGGTCCACCGTCCTTCACCAGAATCTGCAACTGCTCCGGTGTAACCAGCAAGGTCTGGGTCTTCGGCGTAAGCCTGTGCAGTGAGATCCAAAAGCCAGGATGCTACGACCGATCCACGACGCCACACTTCAGAAATTTCGGCAAGATTGAGGTCATATTTGGTCTCCGAAATTCCCTCAACGGCAGTGGGGTGCTTAATTCCCTCACCAGCGGCATTGAGAAGATTCAAACCTTCGGCATAAGCGGCCATCGCACCATATTCAATTCCATTGTGAACCATTTTTACGAAGTGGCCAGCACCTGCGGGACCGCAATGATAAAAACCGTTCTCTGAATCCGCGGCTGTACCAGTTTTTCCTGGAGTGCGCTCGGCTGAATCAACACCGGGTGCCATTGCTATAAAAATCGGCTTCAGCCGCTCTACAACGGCGACTTCCCCACCGATCATCAAACTATAACCACGCTCTAACCCGTAGACACCGCCGCTGGTTCCGACATCGACAAAGTTGATTCCCTTGGTTGCAAGCCAGGCAGAATTAGCAATATCTTCACGATAGAAAGTATTTCCACCATCAATGATCGTGGCACCAGTATCCAAATATTGAGCAATCTCTTTAATAGTTGCCGCCGTAACTTCAGCAGGCACCATAACCCAAACGATTTGCGGGTTAGCGACATCATTGAATTTAGAGAGATCAGATAACGAAGATAATCCTTGAAAACCTTCGGCAGCAACTTTGGCAACCGTTTCGGCGGAGAGGTCAAAGACGTTGATATCGATCTGGTGTTGTGGTTGTGACTGGCGTTGAATTCTCCGAGCAATATTTGCGCCCATGCGTCCTAAGCCAACAATTGTTAAGTTGAGCGGAGCCGCCGAAGCTATTGAACTATCTGATGTCATGAGAGTCCCTTCCTTGGTGCAATCTTATGATCAGTTGAGATCGGTCAAGACGAATAAAGCGCCATTGTTGGCGCTCCTGCGCATTAATTCCACCGGTAGGGTCGGATTTTCCCAGTCAGCCTGAGCCAAAGTTTGGGTTAACGCCTCGCGCTTTGATTCACCTATGGCCAAAACGTACATCTGATTGCATTTGGTCAATTGATTGACAGTGATCGTTACCCGCGCACTTGGCGGCTTTGGCGAATCTTCCACAGCGACAGTTCGTTCGGCGCTGTGAAGCACTTTATCGTCACCAGGAAAACATGAAGCCACATGTCCATCTTCGCCCAGACTTAGGATGACTACATCGAATTTTTCATTGCCCAAGATGTTGCTCAATTGGTCTGAGTATTGGCGAGCTGCATCCGCTATTGGGCCATCGCTGGGAGTGAGGACTCGGTGGAAAATTGCTCGCTGGCTAACTAGTTTGAAGCCCCCGATTAAATCTTCATCGTTTCGATCTGGGTCGATCCAAGAAACAAACCGCTCATCGCCAAACCAAATATGCAATTTTCCAAAATTATCTTTTCGCTTACTACTGCTTGGCTTTTTTTCCCGAACTTGGGAAGTCGCTCGAAACAATCCAAAATCAATCGCTTTTACAACCGGGATACCCAATTTCCCACCGGTAATGACGATATGAGCATCTCTATTGTCATTCCAGGCATGCAGAATTGCGGAAACGGTTCGTTCAGCGACTTGAGCTACAAGGACTTCGGCCGATTGGTCAAATATTTTTGTAAGGTTCATAAGGGATGGCTACGGTAAAAAATACTTGCCATATTTAACAATGACAGCAAGCGCTAAAACCGTATAAATGAAGGTCACGACTACGGCGTCACGACCACCATATAACCAACCGGAAATCTTTTCATAGAGTTTTTCGGAGAGATTAGGCGTGTTATCCAAGAGGTTGATTCGCAACATACTAAAGAAAACCGTGACCGTTGAAACGGTAACCAACAAACACCATGGGCAAAATGCCTTGATCACAAAATAGGATTGAGAGAAAAGCCAAAAGGCGAACAGTAAACCGGCGAAATAAACTGCTAGCGCCACCTTCATAAACCATTTTGGAAAACGGACTCGGCCCAGGCCGGCAAGTGCCACTGTGATAACAACTGGTTCGCAGATGAGCCCTAGGAAAGCATTTGGAAAACCCAATAAATTGGACTGCCAAGAAATCCCAACTTTGCCGCAGGATACGACTGCGTTGAGGTTGCAAGAAAGTGGCGCGTTGACATTCTTTGCCAGAGCAATTGCGTCTATCGAAAGAACTAGCGAGGCAGAAAGACTTAGCAACGAGGAGATCAACATTGTTATGTATGCCTTGAAATGGCGAATGCCCGCTGTTGCAGTTTCCACTGCTAGGGAAGCCGGTGCCGAAGAATCCGGGCTCTCAATCTGCGACAAAGGAACTTCCAATCTCCGCGGAAGGCAGATATCCCGCCTTGCTTTTGCACATTCTAAAGGAAAATCTTGAGGTACTTCGCGGAGGAAGAAGTGACGCTAATATCGCACCCTCAAGGCATCGCGGCAGGCTAGGGGTTGAGAATGAACCGACGTGTTCGAAGCAATCTAGGGCTTTTGACGCTCACATTTGCGCTAATCCTGCCCGCATTTGCGCCTTTGCCCATCTTAGACACTGCCTTGGGAGCCAATTGCCAGGTGAAATTGAGCAAACCAGTCATTATGACTTCATGGGTTGGAAATAAAGGCCCTACATTCAAAATTAGCCCTGGATCGCTCGGTGATGGTGCGACAAAACTAAATTGGGCAACATCGTTATATAACCAGAGAGGCGATAACTGGGAGCCCTTCTCCGAATGGAAGAGCAAATCACTTTCCAAAACAGTTCTCTCAGTTGCATACGCATCGCAACTACGGTCCGGATACACCAGAATTTCGTTGACCTCTTACTCTGAAAACGCCTGCGGTACATCACCGCAAAACCAAATAACCGTTCCGCTCTTGCCCAGCTCAAAATTAAAACTTGTAGATCCCCTATTGCCGCTTGATATTCCTCGCTCCATTGGCGAAATACCCGCCACGAAATTCCAACCAGACCTACAAGATGTGCCTTTGGTAATAACTTCATCGACGCCAGCTATCTGTTCGATATCTACCCAAGGCTCGCTCGCCTTGATTGGCGCTGGGGTTTGTTCCATCTCACTTTCGGAGAACAGTAAATTTATCGCCATTCCTAATCCTGATCTCAAACTAGATTTTAATATTGAAGCTCCGAGTGCCTTACTTCCGGAAGCCCTTCAGGATAGACCAGATGATCTTTCCGGTTTCCAAATTCATGTTATTTATGTGACTGTAAAGAACACTCCCGACCACAATTTTTATCAAAACGGAAATATCAGTTCCTGGGTCACTTTGGCGCAAGATTGGTTACAGCGAAAAGTAAAGAAAAGTTTGAAATTTGACACTTACCAAGGAATTCTCGATGTCAGCACCATGCATAGTCAGTACACCAGAAATGAATTGAATTGGGATTCAGGTTCAGAATCCAAGGCAGCTAGCAACACTGTCGGACCTTTGGAGAAATTAGAGAGCGAATACCTCAGGACTAGTGGATCTGGCTTGGCGGGAAAGAACCTGCTCTTTATTGTGGATGCCAACACAAATGCAACTCACTGTGGGTTGGGCGATACTCCAGGTTCTACCGCCTTAGTTAATGCTGGATCCAACTCTTGCTGGACCAACGACACGGATTACATCAATGAATTTGATCAAATCAACTGGATGTCATCCACAATCATTCATGAACTACTTCATAACTTAGGAGTTGAGCACACCTGTGTTGACACAACAGACATCATGCTCGGTGATGGTTGCAACAAGGAGCGCAGCGATGCTCCAACTACTTTAGATGCCTCTGGCAAACGCTACGTGGGTGGCTCCTTATCAGGAGTCAACATCTTGTCGCTGAAAGTGTGGAGCGATGGAAGTGGTATCCACAACCTGGCTCAACAGGATCTCTGTTTTGTCAATGAATTGTGCATTCCAGAGAAAAGTTACTGGACGGGGGATCAACAGAAATTAGAGCTGCAGCAGAAAGTCAATAACGCCTGGGTAACCTTGGCCACCTTTAGCGCGAAGGTAGATCCTCAAATCAAAGATTCATATAAATATTACTACGATGTGAAATTCACTCCAGCAAAAACCGGTACCTACACGTTGCGGTACCGGTTAGCGCCGAATTCCAATTGGTTGGAATATTTGGGAAAGGCTTTTACAATCACCGTTCCATACTGAAACTTAGCGACGACAAATTACGAATTATCTTTATCTGGATCGTCGGAAAATTGATCTTCTCTGAAGTTGCGCGATCGGCTCCCCTTCGAAAAGGATTCCATGAGACGCTTGGATGAATGATATTGATCCTCATTCTTAGCAATATCGGCGAGCTTCTTCATCTCGGCGATTTCAATATTTATGATTTCTCGAGAATCAACGATTCTTGCGTCGTCTCCCTGAAGCGAGAGTATCTCTGATTCCAAAGAGGTGATGGATGTGGATAGACGCTGACTGGCGCTATTGACATCTCCGCTGCGTAACTCTTTCGAGGCTTCTGCTTTGCTCTCCTGTGCTGAAAGCACCAACCGCTGCGCGCGAACGACTGGGTCTGGAATTCGGCCTGCGGCTTGATCTCCTGGCACTACATTCACAGTAAGTGGCATTGAGACTGAGATCTCTTGCAAGGCGGAGATGTTGAGATATTCGAAAGTCAAAGTGGCGATAGTGCACAACCCCAACTTCGCGATTTCCGGAATGACCATATCAATGATGACCTTGCGGTTTTCGCCGCCGTAGAGATCGCCCAATTGGATGAGGTAGGAGTCACCATCTTTCCAGTTAGGAAGTCGCTGGGCGAGAAAGATCTGTGGAGGTGTTGGTGCAACCGAAAGATCGGGAGTAATTCGAAGAACGGCATTGACCACGCACTTATCCAAAAGGTTATTCACTTCAAGAGAAATCGCAGCAACAGCCTCATCCGCGGAAGCTGCAAATCGATGGGTTCCTCCGCCACCTTGAGACATAGCCTCTAACAAGGTTTCGTCGTAACCAGTACCGAGCCCAATGGTTGCGGTAGCGACTTTGCCCTGTGCCGATTTGGATGCGACATCGCTAAAGAATTTCGGATCAACTTCACCAGCATTTGCATGACCATCGGAGAGCAGTAGCAGTGTTGATCCGCCGTCACATGTGATGCGACCAAGTTCGCGAATTCCCATTAAGTAACCAGCGCTGATGTCAGTTGAATTTCCGGCGGCAATATTTGAAATCGCGTTCCGAAGTGCCGGCATGTCGTGCTCTGCCATTGAACGCGTAGGGGCAATCACCATAGCGGTGTCGTCGAAAGCAACTAAGCCAAAGAAATCTTGTGGCGACAATCGTGAAACCAAAGCCTGAATTGCTGCGATCGCTGCATCTAAAGGCGCCCCGGCCATTGACCCAGAACGATCAAGGACTACCTGAACAGCTTGGCCAGGTCTGGCGCGGTCGACCGAATTCATCGGTGCGGTGAGGTCGAGCATGACTGTGATTTTTTCTGATGTTTCCAACGCCACCATATCGATGTCGAGATTTGTTTGAATATTCATAAAAACTCCTTAAGAAAGTGAGGGCAGATGAACTGCGAGCGCCTACAGCGGCTTCGCGGTGGCCAGAAGTGGGCCGTTGGTAAGGTGTTCTGAGTGCCGGCGCAGAAGCGCAATTGCTTGGGAAGGCCTGGATTGGCGGCCTTATTCGTAGCGGGCTAGCTGGCTACGGGTGAAGTAACGAAGGCGAGGATTGCTTGGGTCAAGCTCTGCTTTTTCAATGCAACTACCCCTTCTCTAGGTTTTCCCAAAGGCTACTGGGCACCACTGACATTGCGGCCGAAGAGATGAGCGGGCAAGAAAAAAGGACCCCGAAGGGTCCTTGATTTTTAGTAGCGGGGGCAGGATGACCCTGGGTTCGCACTCTCATTTGGAGCCATGCGAAGGGCATGTCGAAGGGTCAGGTTAGTTATCATTTCGATCGATGGTATCGCATACAGGAAATTTCCCTCAGTTTCGCCGTTCTACGCTTGGCGTTTAGGCATACAACCAGGAAGATGATTGCCAATTTGTAAAGATATCTTGAAAAATGGGCTTACTGACGCCAGACACTTGGATTCTGAAAGACAAAAGGCCATTATTTAGGAGCGATTTCCACTTAAGGCCACAAACCTTTCACCAGAATGTCAGAATTAGTAAGGAGAGTGTCTTGACGGGTAGGTTGCGCTCTTTTGACCGAAGGCTACTCACCCAAAGCGGCTTTCTTGAACAACGGGTCCTCGAGCCTGAACCACCATGTTGGTTTTGCACAGTTACATCAAATCCGTCGACTAACGAGCATGTTTTTCCTCGGTGGCTTCAGAAATCATTAGGGGTCGAGAGGCAAATGGTGGCGCCCATTCGATTACTTGCAAACATGCTCACCATCGGCTCACAACGACCCGAGCACCCAATTAGTGCGTTAACCGTGGGAAATATTTGTCAGAACTGCAACAGCGGCTGGATGAGCCGGTTGGAACAGGTGGCCCCTGAGGTACTTACAGAACATCAAACAGGTCGAGTCAGCATGGATCAATCGAAGGTCCTCGCCAGATGGATGACGAAAACTGCAGTCTGTCTAAACGTGAGCATGCCTTATCGACTTCTATTTGACGCAACAGCCCGACATGCCCTGTCCGAAGGGATGCCGACGTCGACATATGTTTTTATACTTCGTGCTCGTAAAGACACCAATGAAATCAATTGGGCACAAGGTGGACAATGTCTTTGGTTCACCCCGGAAGGAGCTAGATTCTAGGTCGGCGATTCCAGTAATTGATGTCTGTGGATCACTTGCTTATGGAGTAGAACGACCGATATTGATGGAATTCGCCTTTGCGGCAGAGGTTACCTTTACTGTTGTTCGAATATCCGAAGAACATACGGAAGTTGCATGGCTAGCATACGAGGAGGCACGCTCTCGGCTGAATTGGGATTCAAATCGAACCGCTCTCTGGGAGACAAATTTTCGGATCGAATCCTCGTTTTGGGGTCTCACTGAATCAATGTCGAGCTAATCAAGGTTCTGTTTATCTAAGACGCGGCAAGTAGATACTCAGACTTTGGTGTTCTTCCCAACGGGTAATTGAGGTAGCGAGCAGGCTTATTCCGACACCTCAAATGAGCTTGCATTAATGAATGGCGGGGTTCCCGAGTTATGTTGCTATTTCAAGTAAAGAAGGGGACGTGGATTCCGATCTACTTAAATGTAGAATTCCAGGCACAGGATATTTCCAGATTTTCGAAAAAGGTGAAAAATGGGATTGTTTCGAAAAACCCCCGGGAGTGACTGGGCGGACAACTTGGCTAAATCTCAACTGATTCATGCGGATTGTCTAGTTCTGCTCCAACAATGGATCGCAACAACCGATGAACTCGTTTTTGAAAAATCCATTTCCACGTATCAAAAAACCATGTCCAACAAGAATATCGCAATTGGCCAGATGATAGTGAAACATCAAATGGCAAGGGATTTTCTAGCGGAGAGCTTCGTGACAACGGGCAAACCAAATATCGGTTCCAGGAACCCAGACCGATACACGGTTGGGACGATTAATCAGATGTCAATAAGTGAACTTTTGCTCGGCGCCTTTTATTCGCAAATAATCTATATTGGAGCGTTCCTTTATTGCGAGGAGAAACAATTAGAAATTGAAAATTTCGATCCAGCCGCCACTGCCAAATATGATGTGAATATGTTAGTGGAGACAATTCTAATGGAATTTCAATTCATTAGGGATCTTTTCGATCCTAATGCAAGTTTCAAAGACTCAAATTTAGCTTTTGACAGTTCAAGTAATTTCGACAGAATGATAATTCAGCATGCAAACGAAATGAAGGATATTCCTTGGGGAATGTCCAAGGTGAATGACGAAAAGGAAGCGAAATGCGGTTCCTTACTCGGTTGGATCGGTGGCGTTGACGATAGTTATACTCTAAATTCTTTTTCGTTCTCTTATTAAAAAACACTAGATCGTCATTGACGATCTCAAACTCAAGACTGCAATTTATACGCAGAAACTAGGGCATAGTTCTTTCATGCGAAAGAACTAAAGCAAGGGGAAGTCCCAAAGAACTAACTGACTTGAATGTACCTATAAGAATTCTTAATCGACTGCGCAAAGTATGTACCTTTGCTGTAAGCATTCATTAAAGCCGAATAGACACTGGCTGGCACATTGAAATATTGGTAAACAGAGCCCGTATGGAACAGGATTTCGAGCGTGCTCGATTCTGGGCTGTAACCAATTTGGGCAATATTGCTTGAAGAAACACTGACTCTATTCATAGAAATACCCTCTCTTAGTGACTAGGAAATCATCAAAGATCCAAGTAAAGCGCCGCACATTCCTTCCCACATTAAGAAACTGTTTCATCCCAGATGGCTGACTCCATTTTATTCTCTAGAACATCCTTCGGGCTATCAATATTTGAGAAATTTACTCGGAATTTATAACTTCCAACTCTACGCGGTTCGCTTCCTAAAAAATGAAAGGCGTAGCTAGAGGCAGAGCAAGCACTATCTTGAACTCCAATCCACACGCCACCATTGGATGGTGATAACTGGTTAAGCACCGCACCGGTCGAATCTATAGCCACAAAGATCGCGTATTTGCTTGAATCGCAAATTGAAAATGATATGTGTGGGTACGTCGAACAATCAAAAGTTAATTTAGGGTAGCCTTCCAGGGAATAACATATTTTGCTAGGAGTTACTCCGCCCCAAGGCCCTAGGCATGCAACCCCCTTTGTGCTGTCTTGCTTGGTTATCGCGACAGAAACCTCGGTACCAGAAGGGCAACTCGCTTGGTCGGCGGCCTCCCCAAGAGACGTTTGGACGGCAAGTGGATTTGAACAATCTGTTAAACCTACAGTTTGCTTCACCGAGTCCATCGAATAACAAGTTCCTGGCAGACCAAATTGGCTTGAGTCAACTCCACCGGTTCCTTGGCTATTTGGGCTTGGTTGCAAAATTGCAGAAACAATAAGAACGGCTGCGACCATTGTTGCCATTACGCTTAATGGGTCCTTGAGCGGATTTCTTTCGATTGGTGAAGGATAAGGAAGCATTGAAACAATAAGAGCATCTCTATTCTCAGGCTTTCCTAGTTTTCTAAACTTATTTTCATTCCTCATCCACGAATATATAACCCAGGGCATAGATAGGATTCCCAGACCCCACCAACCTTTTCGCATTGAATCTCTCATGGCTAGTCGAGACATTGTTATGCCACAATTTTTGCAAGCAACACCTTCAAAGCCTCGCACTTGACCCCAGATAATGAATGAACTAACACTTGGAGCCTTGAAGTAAATCGCTGGTGTGAATCCACATATATAACATTCTGTTGAATTTGGCATACGACTTTGGGTAGAAAATTGCGATGATTCCATCTCTGACAAACCCAAGAGTCCAGATTTTTGGCGTGACTCGATTGTTTCCCAAGCTTCGTTAACTTTCGACATGGCAATAGTAGCTTGTTCTTTGTCGGCTGCATCAATTCTGGCATTGTCAGGATGTATGACTTTTGCCAACTGGCGATAACGCTTTTTTATGTCTGCGTACGAAGTCGAGGAATTTACTCCGAGAATCTCACGCGCATCTCTTTCAAGCACTTATGTTCCAATCCCGAGCGACAAAACCTTGACCTCAAAGAGAGACAAAAGTACCGAGTTTAGCAACATTTGGGTATCCATTGCCTTCTCGGCACCTTTGTGCTTCGTCCTGTCTCAATCATGGCGAGAACACTAATGCGGTCCCGACTTATTTAGGTCACCCTGATCCCGTATTCACTTTGAGAATTTATACGAATTTGATGCCGAAGAGCGACGAATCGGCAAGAAGCGCATTTTCTGCTCTAGAAACCTAGTCGGCACTATCAGGACTTATCGGTATCAAGGTAGTCTTTCGTTAATTCATTTGAAATGAGGCAACCTACTGATGAATAAACGACCTATACAGGTGACTGTAGCGGTTGTTGCGGTTGCGATCGTGTGGTTTTGGCCTAGTCATCAAGCAAAAGTTGATGAAAGCAAACAAACTGCCCGAGAGCAACTTCTTTTAAAGAAAATTCAAACTAGCCTGGGTGACACTGCGTTGACGAATTTCAAGTCAGATTTGTGTAACTCCGTAGGTGTCGCCGAAGGGTTGGTTCATGATATTTCGAGGATACAGGCAGGGACGTTGCTCGAGCAGGATTTGCAAGTTGATGTAATGAACCTATCTATATCTATCGAGATTGCATCGCTTGATATTCAAGGTGATTCAGCATCGTCTAAGAGAGATTCGACGAGCGCCAGTCATTTGGCATTGGAGAGCAAAGTATTGGCATTAGATTCGGAATTGAAAAGACGGCTCCTGCAATTAGAAAAGGGAAAGTACCAAGAAAATCAGACGTATTTCCAAAGTTTGCCCCGGATTGTCATTGCGCTGGGAGCAAATGACTGCGCTTCTCCGACATTAGTGCCGACGCCCACGCCAACTCCTTCTCATGACGAAAAGTCCAAAGAATTGCATTTGATTACCCGAGCCATTGCCGACGGTGCTATATGTGGGCTGAAGAGCGACTCGGGTAGAGCCATAGAAGTTTTAGCAAGTATCAATCGTGGCGACGCTGGAGTGAATGCTATGAGTAACCAACTTCTATTGTTGGCCAAGAATCTTGATCAGGCAGTTATGGCGTCGGGATGGGCGCATGATGCCTCTCCGCTACCCTCAGACGCATCTGAAATTGGAAAGATGAAGGAATTGTCCAGTTTTGTTTATGTTCTTCGTGTTAAGTATTTCCAAAGCCAGAGCAAACATAACCAAGAAGAAATCACGAGTCTCAGGACTCGGATTTCTCCGCTTGTTGTTCGCGCGTGCAACGACGCCAGGTCTGCACAACCTTTCGGTTGATGTAGACCTCGGAGCACAGTCGGGCACAAGAGAACATAAACGAATCAAAATGGCGAAACGCGGTGCGAGCCATTTGGGCTAACCCACCATTGGGAATTTTAAGTATTAACGAATCCAAGCCAGTCTTTCGGCATTCCACCGAAGTCACCCGCTCGTTTGATCGTCTCATTGAATACAGAGTTAGAGGTCACTAAGGGAAAGTGAGTAGAAAACCATTGGAGTCCTTGCGCCTGGAACATTACTCCTCGACTTCCGTGAAACATTGCATTTGCATTGCCCATAACATTTTCAAGTAGGGCCCTTGCGAGTTTGTCTCCGGCTAAACCCAGTTCGTCACCAGGAATTTTCGTCAAGATAATATGTGAAGCCCATAGTAAGGGAATGCTTTGCTGCAATATAAACGCCCCACCAGAGAGAAGCATGTAAGCGCCCGCATGCCTTGAGTCTTCACCTGCAATAGCCGCCCATTGTTTCTGATATGCGAGACGTTCATTATCTAGCCTCTCCAGCGCGGAGACTTCATTTTCGACGACTTCAATCGTGGGCGGTGTGTGGGCGTCGATTTTGGCCGCCACTGAATTGTAAATTTCACGGCTCGCAGTGATGATCTCATAGCCCTGAGGGCCCCAGTTGTCCCACTGTGTTCGTTTAAACATGAATTGCTCCAATTCAATGGATAAGTGACGTTCCCTGAAGTCAAGTGATTAGTGGGATCAAGGTCAAGCCCGCGCAAGGCAAACATTGGAAGCCGGGGCACAATGGGGGCACAAGAGAACAAAAACGAATGAAAAATGGCGAGAAGTGATGAGAGCCATTTACGCTGGCCCACGCTCACCTCTCGCCATCTTCGCAGGCTAGAGAACTTACCTTTTAGAGGTCGAAGTATCACTTGTATCGCTCCTAACTGGTACTAAATGGCAGTAACTGAGCAGAAGTTACCGCGTGACTGTGACATTTAGTGCCATCTTGCGATGCCTAATGGTGGTTGGGTTATATCAGTTCCGTGTCATTTGAATGGAGAACTTCCATGTTCACACGGAGCACACATAAGCCGCGTTCCTCGGAAAAGTGATGTACCGTGCCGGCTTATCCCGATACCCCATAAAGGTAGTATTAACGATTAGTGGGGTTGTTCAGGGATAGGTGATTCAATTCGGTTCGGTACAAAGTCTGGATGGCGTGTGAAATCACATTCAGATCATGACAAGTGGGAAGTGGCCTTTGCCCCCTTCTTGGCACGACCTCTCTCAATGACATCTGTCTCTGGCAAGCTCGTCCTGTAAATACGACGGCCTGGGCGAAGAAGTTGTTCTGGATGTACCAATAGAATTCCATTTTTCAACAGAAGAGTCACCATGGAATTGCTCAAGTTTAGAGTCTTTGCCACTTCCGAGAGGGACATTGTTTCTTCTAAGATGCAATCTTCTCGTTTCGCATTCTCACGCAACTTCTCTTGTCCTGCCATATCAATGAACAGCAATCTTCCTCGTTCTATTGGAGATATTTTGAGATTTTTTGTCCACCTCCACACTTGTTCATACGGGCGATCGAGTTCTTTAGATAAGTCATCAATTGTGCTTAGTTGCGATAAAACTTCGACTAACTGAAATACTTCCTCTGACTTCGCCCCAACCTTTTCCTTGCACCCAGGCCTGCGAATGTAGACTCGTTCAAGCAAGTCATCTCTAAACCATCGTTCGATTTGGTTGTGGGAATAGCCCGTTAAACGCGAAATGTCTTCAACAAGCAAGGCATCTTGAGCGGAGGCTTCATCAACCAACCATCCCGCTTCAATCAGCGAAGTATCAATGTGATGGGCATCTATATGCAGTGCCTTATGGATCCGCTCTGTGCATCGCCGGCGCGTCGGTATCATCAGTCCTTTTGGAACTTCGCAAGCAATCAACTCATCTATCTTTGATGCCACAAGTCGTTCCAACCTGAGTGCTTTGTCTTTCACGATATACGAGCGTTCATTGACGGTATTTCCTGATGCATGCCCCAACCACGCGCTACGGGCATCTACTGAGACGTCCAGAGCGGAGAGGTCAGTGTTTATCGCCTTCCGAAAATCGTGTGTTGCTAAATCCTTGCTAACGCCATTATCAAAACTCAGGTCGATACGGTGAAACCCAGCGGCATTCTTTAAAGCGTGCTCAAATCCCGCCTTCTTTGGTTTGTTAATCTCTCGAAGTCCTGGAATCAATGGATGATCATACTGAACCGATTCATCTTCGTTTGTATGGAAAACTTCGATGATCTTCTCAATCAGGGGTACCAATGATCGGGGAACGATTAATACTCTTCGTCCCTGCCGGGTCTTTGTCTCGTCGCGGGTAATAACTTCTTCCCAATCAAGGCTTTCGTTTCGAATGTATTGTCCGCCGCCGCCCTGTCTCTTGATGGAGATGGTCATTTCATCACCCAGATAGTTGACATCTCGAACGAGGATTCCGTACGCCTCGCTAATACGAAGTCCGAAGATGCGCAATAGCCACATGGTGAATTGATGGACAACATGCAATTCTTGCGCGATAAGAACGCATTCTTGCCACGTCACAGCGCGTCTGATATCGCCTTCGATATCACGGACGACATTCGGAAGCGTGACCGTGCTTGGCTTGAAATCTAGCGTCCAATTTCCGCTAACTTGGCCATAGTCCAACATACGTACGATGTCTTGAAACCTATTTCTTAAAACATCGCCATCGTAGCCATGTCCATTCTTAAAGGGCCGTGAGGATTTGCTGGCGAGATGTATTACATCCGGGGCAGAATTCATATTTGCTAGGTGCTCAAAGTATTCAAGAAATCCCGAATAAGTTACATCTGCGCCGCTTTTCCATTCTTGGCTCTTTGCATACCCAAGAAACTGCTTGATCGCAAAAGTTGCCGATGCCTCTCGCGAGCGTTGCGCCCTTTGCAATCTCCGAAAATGGAGATTGAGCCAATCGTTGGAAACATTCTCGAGTAGCGTTCCGCCAGTAGAGCAGTTCGCACTTTTTTGAGGTTTCCTTGGTGAAACATTTGAATCCGTTTTCTCGACATTTTTGAGTTCCTTAACTGAACTGTTAAGCCAAGCTTTGGCCTGTGCTCTCGTATCGAAGGTTCGAGTCCTTCGGGATTTCGACCCACGTTGCGCGGGGATGGACACTCTCCACGTTTTTGCTTCCGTTTGATGAATCGAACCGGTAAGGTGGCGTCCCATTAGCGAACGCCTCCTGCAATTAGACCACTAAGAAGTGTGATCGTGGCCAAACGCTCATCAGCACACGCGCGAGCTGCGGCAAGTTCTGCATCTTTTTGTCCCAATCGTTGGACAAGATCAAACACTTGATTACTGCCCACGCCCATTTCTTCGCTTATGGATGTAGGTATAAGAAAGTTTGGTTTCTCTGATTGCTGCGGAATTGGAGTAATTGCACTGGAATCTTGATTGCTCCGTTGCAAATGTTCAAGAAGTCCAACCTCTACTAAATCAGGTGTTGGTATCAACCAAGATCGATTACGGTCTTGCCCTTGGAAAGCATTGGGAAAATCTCGCCGTTCAACGCGGCGCTTGATGGTGTCATGATGTCGACCGCAGCGTTCTGCCGCTTCTTTGATTGTGAGGTGTTCTACGCCATTGATGTAAAGAGTCATAGGGAAGTGCCTTTCATGAAGGTGCCCCTCGTTGGGCTATGAGGCCCATCGGCTCCCCCGGGAACTCGCCCTTTGGCATCAGTGGGTAGGCTCGAATACGCGAAAAACCCATATATTTCGGGCTTTTTTGGGCTGCCCCAGGCGCACTTCGTTGCTTCATCAGAAGTGCATAAAAAAGGAGAGAAATGTAGATAAAAAAAGGAAGATATTTCTCTACGGAGTGCATGCAACACGAATTTTAGAAATGAACAGAAATGATCGAAAAATCCTTTGTTTTCAATGAAAATGCCAATGGCTCCCAAATAAATTGGAAGCCATTGACCTAACCTAGAACGGTATTCAAAGTAGCGGGGACAGGATTTGAACCTATGACCTCTGGGTTATGAGCCCAGCGAGCTACCGAGCTGCTCCACCCCGCGTCGGAAGTCCCAATCTTAGGCGATTGTCACCAATAACCCAAAACGAGGACTTCGTACTGCGCGAGAATTACTTCTTTGCCGCGTTCTCTGCATTAATGGCCGCCAAGATAGCTGCCTTTAACCGATCTTGTGCTTTGCCATAAGCGGTGAAGTCGCCGGCCTTCAGCGCTGTCTGAGAATCGGCCATAGCTGCCTGAGCGCTGGCTAGCGCCGCTTTCAGCGAAGAGCTGCCAGTAGTGGTTGTAGTCCCCGTACCAGTTCCCGTGGTCACCGAAGTTGTTCCAGAGTTGCCACCAAAGACCTGATCCAATGCACCCTTCAAAGTGTCATCGAAACCAATCTGATCGCCGAAGGAAACCAGAACTTTCTGCAGCAATGGGAAGGATGCCGAGTTTGCGGTTGCACGAACATAGACCGGCTGCACGTAAAGCAATCCGCCTCCGACTGGAAGTGTCAGCAAGTTACCCAACACAACATCTGACCCGCCCTGTCGTAACAAGGAGAGCGCTTGGGCCACCTGCGGCTTGGCTTCGAAGTTAGAAGCAACCTGAGATGGACCAGAGATGTTGGTAGAGCGAGGCAATTGCAGAACCGTGATCTTTCCGTAGTTCGGACCGTAGTCAGAATTCACGACCGCGAATGCCGTCAGGTTTTGACGCCCACCGCGAGGAACAAAGGAAGTTGTCAGCGAGAAAGCTGCATTCTTTTCGCCAGGCACTTGAAGTGTTAAATAGTATGGAGGTTGATTTCCAGAGTTGGCGCCAAGTGTTGATGGATCGCTAGGAACTTTCCAGAAATCTTGACCGCCGTAAAAAGCACCAGCGGTTTCAACGTGATAGGTACCCAAGATGTCTCGTTGAACGCTGAAGAGATCTTCTGGATAACGAATGTGCGCAAGAAGCGCCTTCGACATCGAACTCTTTGGTTGAACGGTATTTGGGAAAGCCTTACTCCAGGTTTTCAAAACTGGATCTGTGGTGTCCCATTGATACAAAGTGACGGTGCCATCGTACGCATCAACTGTTGCCTTCACAGAGTTACGAATGTAATTCACATTCTTATTATCAAGTGCCGTAACTGACTGCGAATTATTGGTCAGCGCATCTGTTGTAGCACCGTTGAGGTTGGTCTTCTTGGAATATGGGTAGCCAGCTGAAGTGGTGTAACCATCAACGATCCACAGGATCTTTCCATCGACGATGGTTGGATATGGGTTTCCATCCAGGGTTAACCAAGGGGCAACTTTTGCAACCCGGTCACGTGGATTTCGGTCATAAAGGATTTTGGATTTTGAGTTAATCAAGTTAGAAAGAATAATTTTTTGGTCTTGATACTTGATTGCAAAAAGTAAGCGAGTAAAGAGGTTCCCCATTGGGACTCCACCTTTACCGACATAGGTGTAGTTCTTTTGTCCATTGGCAGAGGTGTCATCTGGATAATCCAGTTCAGCTGGTGCGGAACCAGCGGCGCCACCGATGATGGAGTAGTCAGGAACATTTTCGCCGAAGTAAATGCGCGGCTCAAATTTTCCAAGGCCGGTGGTTGGTGGAATATTTCCAACAACGAAATTTGGCTTTCCATCAGCATCAACGGTATTGCTCAATGCCGAAACAAAGCCAAATCCGTGTGTGTAAACCAAGTGGTCGTTAATCCAGTTTCGACTGGGGTTTCCGGTGATATTTAATTCGCGAACAGATACAACGGTGTCGCGCTGTACGCCATTTATTTTGTAGCGATCAATATCCAATGAATCCGGGAAGGTGTAATAAGGCTTGATCTGCTGCAACTGTCGGAATGTTGGTGAGAGCAGGCTTGGATCCATAAGTCGAATGTTAGAAATTGTTTGCGCATCGTTGGTCAATTGGCCAGCAGTTGTCGTGCTGGTGGCTTGATAGTCAACAATCTTTGCATCTGCAATTCCGTAGGCCGCGCGGGTGGCGTTAATGTTTTTCTGAATGTATGGCGCCTCTTTTGAAGATTCGCTTGGCTTTACTTGGAATTGTTGAATTGCTGCTGGATAAATACCGGCGATCAAAAGTGAAGACAAAGCCATAAGAACAACTCCGGCTGTTGGCAAGAGCCAAGATTTTCGGATGATATTGGCAAAGAAGAGAAGTGCGCAGATAACAGCGATTCCGGCCAATATTGCCTTAGCTGGAAGAACGGCATTCACATCGGTGTAGGTCAGTCCGGTGATGAGCTTGCCCTCTTTGAGAGCTAATGAATATCTATCGAACCAGTAAGCAACAGCCTTGAGAAGAACCAGCGCGCCCATCAGAACGGAGAGCTGGACTCGAGCAGCCACCGTGGTGCGTTCATGCTGTACTTGAGGACGAATTCCACCGTAAAGATAATGAACAACTGCAGAGGCGAGAATCGAAATGATGATCGTGGAAATTGCCCAACCGATCAGCGATTGCCAGAACGGTAATTTAAAAGCGAAGAACGAAATATCTAAACCAAACTGCGCATCCTTGGTGCCAAAAGGTGTGGAGTTCTTAAATTGCAACCATGATTCCCACAATCTAGTTCCGGAAGTTCCCGCAAAATAAAAGAGAACAACGGCGATACCAAGAACTGCAAAACGACGAATCGGTTCAAGCTGAGCGCGGTAGCGTTCCAAATTGTCGGCTTCGATGGAGATCGGTACGTAGATCGGGCGCTTCCTGAAGGCAATCACAACGTTGGCGGTAATCACCAGCGATGTAATCAAACCAAATCCAATAAAGAGTTCTGATTTAGTAAATAGAACCGTGCGCCAGACACTGGTGAAGTTCACCGAACGGAACCAGAGTAAATCGGCATAGAAACCGCTAGATGCCACCAAAATTACTGCCAACACCACCAAGGTGAGGATGGTGAATGGAAGTGGACCGCGGCGTTTAGCCGGTCCTCCAGTTGCATTAGGTCGGTTAAACGGATTATTGGGAAATTGGAAAGAACTCATGTTCGTACTCTACCTAGTTGAGATTTTCCGTGAGGTTTGGAGTTAATTGGTTGAGAAGTTCGAAGCCAAATTCAACGCGGGCACGAGGCGTAGGACGTGCCAGGTGCTCGCAGTACCGCAATCGCTTGCACCAAGGAACTGACCGGCACGATGGTCATTCCCTTTGGCACACGAGTGATATCAGCGCAGTTGTCGGTGGGAACCAAGAACAAAGTAGCCCCGGCACGCCTGGCGCCGATTAATTTCTGGTCGATTCCGCCAATTGGACCCACATTTCCGGCTCCATCGATGGTTCCCGTACCGGCGATCGTTCGGCCGCGAATCCAATCTTCTGGTTCAACTTTGGCCACAATGCCCAAGGCAAAGACCAATCCAGCGCTTGGCCCGCCAGTTTCTTTCAATTTAATGGCGATATCGCCACCGGTGAGCCGATCTAGGCCCAGAGCGTGAAGTTGGGCAGCGGTATGGGTGCGCGCAATCCAAGCTAGCGCAGCGGTGGTTGCATCAGCTTGGGAACTGAGCATCTCCTTCTTGCCCACCTGCAACTCCTCTTTGGTGCTTACTTCCTTGGGGTAGAGAGCGATTCTGGGCAGGATCACCGAATCCCCTTCGACCCAGTTGATGATGACTTCGGCGCCCATCATTCGCGCACCTGGATTGGAAACGAGCACCGTTGTGGTGAGCAATTTTCCTGAAGGTGAAAAACTTTTCACGCCCGAAATCTTTATGGCGGAGGCGAGCACATTTTGCGTGGGTCCGGGTTTGATCACGGCGTAAGGCAGAGGCGCGAAGAAAGCCAACAAACCGGCAACGACCATGACGGCTACGGAAATGAACGGGATTCTCTGGCGATACATCAGCTACGGACTTTCACTGATCTATTACAAACCTTGGGAGTTGGCATCGCTATCTGGACGAATCACAATTGGTTCGGCGCTTATTAGCGGCTCCGGGGTGTGCCAATTGGTTACCGCTTCTGGTTCGGAAACTTCGGCCGGTTGCGCATTCGGAGCAATCACGACGCTGCCACCTTGAAAACTTTGTTGGAAGTTTTGGAACTTAGAAACTGAGCGATTTGTTTCATTATCGAACTTGACTTGAAATTTTGAGACCCAAACAACATAGCCCATCGCACCCATCAGCGCGACAGCGGGAACCACCCACCAGATCAGCGCAGAGAAGGTGGCAGATGTTGTGTGAGCGGAAGTCATGGTCATACCTTAGCCAATCAAGCCTCACTCGGCCGATTCATCGAATTTTTAAGGGAATTGGGAAGGTTTTTGAAGGAAAGCAGGTTATGGTGATGACGGTTATTAAGAAAGGTTTTCAAATGAGTGGAAATTTCGGCTTTACACCTGACGATGGCGATTCGGACGATTCCGCCAAAGGTCAGCCAAATTTCGATGCGCTCTTTCAGCAGTTCGCCCACTTTGGGATTTCACCACAAACGCTTTTCTCCGCCGGTTCAGGCAACGGGCCACTAATTTCGCTTGAAACACTTCGCGAAACCGCTCGTAAATTTTTAGCCAGCCATCCCGAAGAATTTGTCGGGACCAACGAGTCCGCCCAAATTAAAGAAGCAATCGATATTGCAAATATCTGGATGGATGAAGCAACTTTCTTTCCAGCAACTTCTCAGACTTTGCAACCGGCATGGAGTCGCCGCGATTGGTTAGATGCTTCCCTCTCCGGTTGGCAAAAATTAGTAGAGCCGTTAGCCGAAGGTATGGCCACCGCGCTTTCAAAAGTGATTACGGATTCAGGAGCTGCGATGGGCGGCCAATTCAGTCTTCCTGACGGTATTGAGTCGCCGGAGATGTTGCAGGGAATCGGATCTCTCTTGCGTTCATTTATGGGATCAATGATTGCAACGCAATTGGGTCAGTCGATTGGGCTATTGGCCACCAGCGTTACCGGTTCTCATGATGTTGCTATCCCGCTCTATACAAAGATCGATACCCATTTAATCCCGCAGAACATTGCCGCATGGGGTGAAGGCTTAGATATTCCAGAGCGAGAAATTCGAATTTTTCTAGCTCTTCGCGAAGCAGCAGCAGCGCGATTATTCACTCATACGCCGTGGCTATCTGACTATATTTATCAAGCATTTGCCGCATACGGCAGTGGCATTCGCGTTGATTTGGAATCAGTACAACGCCAGGCAGAAACCGCGGTTAACTCTGGTGAATTAGATATTAATAATCCCGAATCAATATCCGCTGCGATCAGCCAAGGGCTCTTTACTCCGGAACAATCTGCAGAACAAGATCGCGCACTTGCAAAATTGGAAATGATTTTGGCGCTCATCGAAGGATGGATTGATCACGTCGTCACCACAACAGCAGGTGAGCGAATTCCCTCTTTGCCTGCGTTAACAGAAACGCTTCGTCGACGAAGAGCGGCTTCATCGCCCACGCAACAACTATTTGCAACGCTATTAGGTTTGGAAGTCACCCCACGATTGACCAGAGAATGCACCAATTTTTGGGCTGAAGTCTTTGTATTACGCTCGGTTGAGGGTCGGGATAGCCGTTGGGAAGATCCAGCTTTTCTACCAACTGCCGCCGACCTTGCCGATGTTGAGAAATTCCTCGAGAGCACCACAGTTCCCGACGATTTATCTGGGTTGTTATAAATAGTTCAGATGTAATTAGCCAATAAATTAGCCAATAAAAAGGCGAAGTCCCCGGGCGCACGATTCTTTGTCTGCCTTCCCCTTGCAGACACTGAACGGTTATCCGAGGACTTCGTGGTTGAAACTTACGACAAGAAGCGCGGATTATCAACCGAGCCTGAGCGTATGAAATGTGAAAATAATGGCGTAAATATTTGATTATTCTTATTGACAAATATTTTCTTACTCCAAATGTTCTGCAGTTAGATTTCATCTTCGCGAAATATTGCTGAATTAAAGTTTCTCCATACAGGCGATTTAATTACACTTCAACAAGAACAAAGGTCTAGCCTTATCGCGTGATCAGCGGATTTCTGTTGATAACTCTGTGGAGAAAAGGGGGATAACTTCAATTGTCGGTGGAAAACTTTATTCAAGGCACCTTCTTCGAAGATATCTTCGCCGCTGTGAAAAAAGAATCGACAGACCGTCGCCACCCCAGCACCTCGCGTCAGACCACTAGTACGCCTTCAACTCTCGATCCCGCAGTGCCAGATTACAAAATCATCCGAAGTACCAGGCGCAAGAAGAGCATCAGCGCCCTTCGGCGAAATGGAATTATTGAAATCCATATCCCGGCCAGAACGACCAAGCGCCAAGAAGCCGAGCTAATCCCGGAGATGATCGCCATGCTTTTGACTCGCGAATCCCGATCGCTGCGCAGTGAATCAGAGCTAACTGCCAAAGCCGACCAGCTCCTTGCCAATCTGCTCCCTGAATTTAGCGAGCGCCCAGCCAGTATCACCTGGCGGAAGATGAAGGATCGATGGGGTTCCTGCACCACGGTAGATCGGACCATCCGACTTTCTGACCGTTTGGCCACCGTTCCGGCTTATGTTTTGGATTGGGTGATCTTCCACGAATTGATCCACTTGCGGATTCCTGACCATGGCAAAGCCTTCACCGCCCTGCTGGAGCGCTTTCCAGAGGGAGATCGGGCTCAGGCCTATCTCGATGGCTACGAGGCGGGACTGAACGACCTGCCCGGAGGTAAAAGTTCGCCTATTTTCGATTGAAAATCCACATTTCAGGCTCAAATTCGACTTTCCACGCGTAAATCGGGGTAGGGTGCTCTCATACGCACGCTTAAGACGGGAGGCTCCCGACTTTTGAGTGTGCGGCGATAGGAGGGTCAATATGGCCGAGGAATATAAGGGTGAGGCCTACTGCGTAAAGTGCAAGGAGAAGCGTTCCTTTGAAGGACACGTGAAAGTCTCTGATTCTGGTCGCCGCATGGCACAGGGTATTTGTCCAGTCTGTGGCACCAAGGTCAATCGTATTTTGGGCAAGGCATAAGAACTCACAAGATGTAATAAGGCGCCTCCAGCTTTTGCTGGGGGCGTTTTATTTTTCCCAGCGCAGGATTAAGTGACCATCTTGGTAATCGGCCAACCGCAATCCGTTGGCAGCAATGCCGTTCTCCACAATGAACCGGTCCGAACGCGATCTCAAACTTTCTACTTGGAGATCCTTACCCAGTGATGGACCCCGCAACTTTGCTTTGGATTCAAACTTATCGCGCCTTCTTTCCCCGGCTCAAGGCAGGGGTTCGCATTTTGTTGGATATCAACCCCGCGCGGGATTTCTACATTGGCACCCCGATCAGAGGTCTTCTCTATTCCGATTCACCAATTGCCTCGCTTCTCAAAGTGGTCAATGGTCAATTACCCGTTGCCTACTTCCTCGAACGCGCCTTAGATTTCGAAGATGATCTGGTTCAGGCGATGCGGGAACTGGTAATGGCCGGCTTTATACATTTACAAGAGAGTGCCGAAATCTCTTTTGCAATCGACCTCAACCAAAGTCAACGAAACTTGAGCGAGCGATTACAACCAGAGGAATCCTTATCCAGTTGGCGCCTGGTCCCATCAGTAGGAGTCCGCCCGCTAGAAAAAGCGCGACGAGATTTTTCGATTTTAATCTTCGGCACCAAACGTTTAGCGATAGGTCTGCTCTCCATTCTGCAGGCCAGTGGTTTCACCAATACCAAAATCATCGCTGGTGATCGCGCTTTGATGCGCAACATTGATAAGAGCTTCGCTCAAGAAATAGTAAAGCCCATTGACCTCTGTGGGATGGCGCTTCGAGTCAGTGATATTGGTAGCCGAAAAAGTCAGGCGATAGAAATGGTTTCCCGAAACTCGCAATGGGAAAATTCCGAGTCGGATACTTTTCCAGAACGACCTTCGCTGATTATCAGCACCGAAATGGCACAACCAGATTATCTGCAGCGGTGGATGAGCGAAGGAACTGCTCATCTACAAATTTCCCACCTCTACGAATCGCAGATAGAAATCGGTCCATTGGTTCTTCCTGGAAAAAGCCCATGTTTACGCTGTGTTTCCTTGAAAAGAATAGGTGAGGACGATCTTTCCCATCGGATTGAAATGTCGGCGATTCTAGATTCCGCACCGGAAATCCCCGCGGCTGCAACTGCATTCCTAACTGGGCTTATTGCACTTTATATCTGCGAACTTGCTGATACTGAGAGTACGGAACTAATCGGAAAATCATTACGAATCAACCTCTTTGAGCCATGTAACCCAGAACACATTTACCATGAGCCTCACTCGCTCTGCGGATGTTTCGAAGTTATATAACAATGGCGCAGTGCCCGATAAAACTAAAGAAAATAAATCGATCCCCCGATCTACTTCATCGCGAACTGCGAAATTAGCCGCGCTTCCGTTGTCCTTGGCCGGTCGCAGCGCCATTGGTTTTGGACGGCAGTTAGTTGGGCAATCTGGATCTATGGTCTTCGGCGAAATTCAAGAAAAGACGGCAGAGCAGGTATTTAAAGTTTTAGGTGAGCTCAAAGGTGGGGCCATGAAGTTCGGTCAGGCGCTCTCGGTCTTCGAGGCCGCCCTCCCTGAAGAAATTGCCAAGCCCTACCGCGAAACGTTAACCAAACTACAAGAATCCGCTCCCCCATTGCCCGCGCGTGTTGTTCATAGCGTCCTTGCAAAAGAGCTGGGCGAAGATTGGCGTGATAATTTCGCATCTTTCAATGACAAGCCCGCTGCATCAGCATCGATTGGTCAAGTCCATAAAGCGCAATGGAAAGATGGCCGAACCGTTGCCGTAAAGATTCAATACCCAGGCGCAGCGGAAGCACTGATTTCTGACCTAAATCAAATTCAACGATTCGGAAAGATCTTTCAGCTCTTTATGCCCGGACTAGATATGAAGCCGCTGCTTGAAGAGTTACGCGCCAGGATCATTGAAGAGGTCGATTACAAGTACGAGGCAGAAGCACAGCAGAAGTACTCCCAGGTTTATGACGGTGACCCAGATATTGCAATCCCCAAGGTAGTTACCTTTTCAGATAAAGTGATTGTGAGCGAATGGATGGAAGGCACGCCACTTTCCAAAATCATCGCAAAAGGAACCAGAGCGCAGCGAAATAACGCCGGCATGAAGTTGGCGCGATTCCATTTCACCTCCCCCATTCGGGCTGGCCTTCTACATGCCGATCCCCATCCTGGAAATTTCCGCCTGCTAGATGATGGCCGCCTTGGAGTTTTGGACTTCGGTGCTTGTAATCGTTTACCCAATGGATTCCCGGAACCATTCAAGCGTTTGCTCAAGAATGCATTAGAAGGCGATGCCACAGCACTTTACGAAGGATTCAAGGAAGATGGTTTCGTTCTTCCCGATGTAGATGTCGATCCCCAGTTGGTTTTGGATTTCCTCATCCCCTTAGTGGAGCCGCTTCGTACCGAAACGTTTCGCTACTCCCGTGAATGGTTGCGCGATCAGACTCAACGCGTTGGTGACCCACGAAATCCAACTGCAAAAATTGGTTTTCAATTAAACCTGCCTCCGGAATACATGTTGATCCACCGAGTTACTTTGGGAACAACTGGCATCTTTTGTCAGTTAGAAGCTGAAGGAAAATTCTTGGCCGAAGCCATTGCTTGGCTTCCGGAGTTGGCGCCGGTGGTGGTTGGGTAGGTTCGCCTCTAACTAAAGCACCTCTAATAGATTCAAGGCATTAACCGTGCCAGAACTTCTTTTGTTCCCACTACTACCAGCCTATCTCTTGCCCGAGTCATCCCAACATAGAGCAGGTCATTGATATCAGCAGTTTCATGAAATCCGTTTATAGCCAGAACTACGACAGATCTTTCGAGTCCCTTAAAGCCTTTCGCCGTTCCGTAAAAGACATCATCTGAATTCCAAAACTCATTCCAGTAACTCGTTGGATCTTGAGCTTTATCTTCGTGAATTGGGTGCCGATATTTAGTGGTCAAAAGTGCAATCTGCCCCAAGTCCCATATTTCCTCGTCCGTCATCCTTGCTACAGCATCATCAGCATCGTTTAAGACATCTTCAACACTCTCTGAAACTACAAACTCGACTTCAAATCCATGTGGACCTCTGGCAACCAGAGGCTGATCCACAATTTTGCTAACAATCTTGGCAATTTCTTGACTATTCCGTAAATTCTCTTTTAATTGAACTCGTGCAAAACCAGCTATGGGTATGGTGTGTTCGCCATATACAGATTGCTCGGGGTCGGCAAAAATGGCGATCTTGCCCTGATCTGGGTCTTTCAAAGTCGCCTTAATAATGTTCCACCACTCCGCTTCAAAATCCTGGGCTTCGTCTACAACCCAGGCGTCAAATTTCTGGTCTTCAGGCATTTGAGTAATGGCTTGCATTATTTGCGGTTCAAAAGACCTCCAATTTTCATTTATGCCAAAAGTATCTCCTTGGGTTGCTGCCAACTGGCGCATATATTCGTGGAATGTTCCAACAAACGCGGGGCGATAGTCGTGAAAAAGTTCCTGTGATTTGCGTTCCATATACGAGGCTATCCCACGGTTATAAGTAGCAATTCCAACTTTTAGTCCCTGTTGGAGCCATCTAGAAACTTGATCAAAGGCCATCCAGGACTTACCTGAACCAGCCGGACCATAAACAAAAATACGGTTGTTACTTTGGAGAACATCCAAAATCGCTTTTCGTTCGTGAGTTAGTTGACGTACATATTCGTGGTTGTTTTGGAGATAAATCTGGCGATCTGTTTCCTGTGAGGCGTGCCCCCTAATTGCGTCATACGCCACTTCAACCCAATGGGGATCTCGAGGCAATCGAACGTTGGCATTCGCTGAGAGAATTTTCTTGGCATCGGAAACAACATTTTGAATTTCGCTCTTATCAAGAATGCGATTTCTTGGAATTGATGGGTCGCCACTGCGCCCGATAACGGTTTCTGGAAATGCAATCAACCATTCGCACTTTAAATTCCCAAGATTCCATCTGTTCCGCAAATAGATTTTAAATGCATATTGGTTTTTCAATACTTGACCATGAGGATCGACTTTGTGCGGGCCTTTGCTATTACTTTGCAGCCAGCACTGACCATTAAAACTTAATTGACCGCCCTTCGATTCAATAATTATTGCTCCGTATCCTGGAATCAATGCGATGTGATCGACTTCGATATCACCATCTTGCTCATCGTAAAAACGTAAATTTGAAAATAAAGCGCAATCTTCTCCCAGTAATATTTTCAATTGCTCAAAAACAACTTTTTCGGCAGGGGATTCGAAGACGGGATTTTCGGGCCAAAGCATGGGTGACATTGAGGACCTATCCACAATCGGCTGTAGGTCGCATTTTGCAATCCTTTCACTCTGACCCAAAACCGACAATAGTGAGGGAAATCTGACCAGTCATTTTGGAAAGAATTGAGTTATTGAAAACCGGTGAATCTTGTTTAACGCGGGCGAGCCTTGCCCACCGAATTAAAGGAAGGCAAAGGACGATGGTTACTTTCAAACTTGATAGTCCTAGTTTTTGCCAGCATCTGCGGCAGGAATTTCGCCATAGCCAGAACATCTCCCATGGCGGTGTGGGCGTTATCAATCGTTTGATCAAAACTGCGAACGACTGTGTCAAGTTTGTAATCTGGGAGAGACAGTGTCTGCCTTGCCAACCAAAGGGTGTCTATAGCGGGAACCATCGGCATTCCCGGAGTGGCATCGGCTAGTTCAATTTCCAAGAATCGTTCTTCAAACATTGCATTATGGGCCACCAAAATGGCACCTCCCAGAATTTCAAGAACTTGGCCTCTCACTTCAGCGAAACTAGGTGCTTTTTTGATCATTTCCAGCGTTATTCCATGGATTTCGGTACGTCCGACATTGTTGTCGCCCGGATCGATCAAAGTTGAAAACTGGTCCAAAACCTTGCCTTGAGCATCAATCTTGAGAATGGCGATTTCAAGTATTTTCGCTTGCGGAGGATTGAAACCAGAAGTTTCCAAATCAACTAACGCATAGATTGGCTCTAATTCAACCGGACCGGCAAAAGATCCATAGTTGAAGAAGCCACCGGCCATACGCTCCCCTTACCTAAGCTTGTCCGAATTGTTCCCAGATAAAAAAGGAATTTTCAATTTGCTCGGAATTGAAACCTACCTTAGGTGAACCATGAGCGAAAGACATAGTCGGATCATTTTCTAAGAGTTGTTCCCTCCTTCGGCCCGTCAGTGGTCACAAGTACCATATCGATATGCGAATCATTCATACATCTGACTGGCATATTGGACGCCGTTTAAATAGTGCACCTCTTGTGCAATCCCATGAAAAGTTTTTTGACGCATTCATCGCAGATTTATTGCCCGATCAGAAGCCAGATTTAATTGTGGTCTCCGGCGATATCTATGACCGAGCAATTCCGCCTACGGATGCGGTTGAACTTTTTGAAGATGTGCTTTCGCGATTGCAAGCTATGAATATTCCACTTCTGATCACATCAGGAAATCATGACAGCCGAGTGCGTTTGGGTACTAACACTCGATTCATGACTGGACTTGGATTGCACTTTAGAACCAGACTAAATCAAGTCGCTATACCAGTCGTTATGGAATCCGATGATTTCACGTTGCTAGCTTATGGAATTCCTTATCTGGAACCGGACATTGATGCTGGCCAGCAAGAGCACCAATGGCAAGTGGAACCAAACCACACTGCAGTAATAGCAGAAGCAATCCGCCAGATAAAGCTGGACATAGAAAGTAGACGAGCAAATTCTTCAAAGCCGATTCGAACATTGGTTGCGGCCCACGCATTTGTTGCTGGCGGACTCTCATCTGACAGCGAACGAAATACGAAAGTTGGTTCGCTCCAGATGGCAGATGCCGCTGTTTTTAGCGGAATTGATTATGTCGCCATGGGACATCTACACGGAGCCCAAAATGTAACCAGTCCTGAAGGTACCGTAATCCGCTACTCCGGTTCCCCAATCCCATTCTCATTTTCAGAACGAGATCACAAGAAGGTTGCTCGTCTGGTCACCATGAATGCTTCCGGAGTTTCTGAAGAATCTGGTCCAGATTGGGAAATTCCTCAACTTCGGAAAATGGTGCAATACCAAGACTCCTTGGCGGAAATCCTGTCGAATAAATATCCAAATTCCGATCATTGGGTGAAAGTCGTCCTTACCGACCCAGAGTTTCCGTTAAATGTTATGGAAACTTTGCGAAGGAAATTTCCAAATATTATGGAGTTGGATCGGTTAACAACGGTTCGGGCAAAATCCGACGGTGAGCAAATTGCGATCAAACTAAACAAAATGACGCCACAGGATGTGGCATTTCGATTTGTTCAAAAAATCACGGGCGAAGATCCCTCTGAAAGAACAATTGAAGCAATTGATCAATGTTGTAGCCACGTTGAATCGGAAATGACACAGGTGAACAAATGAGATTACATCGCTTGGAAATATCTGGCTTCGGACCATTTAAGACCAATCAAGTTATAGATTTCGATACCCTGTCAAAGGATGGGCTTTTCATGTTGGAGGGTCCCACCGGTTCCGGTAAGACATCCATCATCGACGCCATCGTCTGGGTGCTATACGGGACTACTGCTCATCAAGCTGGCAGCAGTGACGGTGCCAATAAGAGTGGCCTTGCCCTTTATGCCGAACGCGTCCGCAGCCACTATTGCACCCCCGATGAAGAAACAAGGGTGGTTCTTGAGTTCTCAAATGGTGGAGCGGAATATCGAATTCAACGAACTCCAGCCTACGATGTTCCAAAGGCCCGAGGTATAGGACTAACCACTCGTGCTGCTTCTGCCCGATTGGAATTCATCAATCCGGTTCATGAAGGTTTAACTCGAATCGATGAAGTCGCACGCAAGGTTGATGAAATCATTGGCATGAACGCCGGGCAATTTGCACAACTTGTTGTGCTCCCCCAAGGTGACTTTGCCACGTTCTTGAAAGCCACCAGCGATAAGCGCAAAGAATTATTGCAAAGCATTTTCAAGACCTATTTTTACGATGACATGCAAGAATATTTTAATACTAGACGTGTTGAGATCGAGCAGGAAATAGAAGTTCGATATCAAGACATCAGTAGGCACGTGAAGAACCTTAAGGAAAAACATGAAGGTGGCGAAGATTCATGGGATTTCCAAGAAGTAGAGAAACTTTTCATTGATCCACTTGAAACTGCGATGGTTCGCGACCGGATGTTGTTCGAAGTATGCGCTGATTTAACTGTAGATCTAGAACATCTCACCGAAGAATATGCGACCTTAGATAAAGAGATTGAACCTATTCGCAAAGAGATTACCGAGCTCGATCAAGTAAAAGTGAGAATAAAGTCTCGAAATGGTCATCAATCCGCGTTAGATCTCCTCCTCAAGAAACAGGCCGAGATTGATCTAATTGCTTCCCAAATCGCGTTGCGAAACCAAATCGCTCCCTTAGAGCCTATTCTCGGGTTCTTTGATGAAAAGAGTGTTGAAGCATCTGCAATAACGGCTGGAATTCCAGAAGACTTTACCGGTCTAGATTCAAGTGCGATAAAAGCAAAAATTGTTGAAATCAAAGCGAAGATTGAAGTGCTTGCAAAAGAAGATCATGCAAATGCTGACATCTCAATCAAGATCGATGATAAAAAGAAATTGCTGAAGCAAGCAAAGGATATTGAAAAGGCAATCAAATCTTTACCAAAAGCCCAAAAAGACCTTTTGGAATCTTCAGCCTTAGTTGAAGGCATAAAATCCGAACTAAAGGATTGCCGAAAGCGCCAAGCTGATTTGTTTGCCCCACTCGTGGCTAGCACTCTCCAAGATGGACAAGCATGTCCGGTCTGCGGTTCTGAAAGCCATCCAAAGTTGGCATCGGCAGAAGAAGATTTTGATCCGGAAGTACTTCTGGAAGAAGAAAGAGAACTCGAGGCAAAGCTCAACGAGGAAATTGGCCACAACACAAAGTTGGCCATTTCCGAATCTGAATATGCGAAGCTGAGCACTGAGCCAACGGAATCTTCCGCTGAAATTGAAAATTCCATCGCATTGCTGAAAGCCCAGGCTGAGAAGAGTGAAGGTATAAAGACTGATCTCGCATCCGCCCGTGAAGAGATTTCGGTGTTGGAGGAAAACCAGCCCCATATCCGCGATTTAGAACGTCTTTCAAAGGAAATCGCAGATTTCGACAAGCAACTAAAGACCAAGATGGTTGAGATTGGAATCGAGACCATCACTGATTTGCGAACCGCAATCGCGATTGATACTGAGGCTGGCAAGGAGAAAGTCGCCCAGCATCACAATGAGGTAACCAGCACTAAAGCATTGCTGGCGCAGGCAGATCTTCAAGACTTACCGGAGGTTGCGGAAATAGATCTCAAAGTGGCCGAACGTCGTGAACAATTGGCTCTCTTTGAGAATCAACGTGCCGACATTGATCGAAAAGTTGGAGCTGCCGAACGAACCAATCTAGAAATAGAAATCGCTCAAAGCACAATTCTCGGACAATGGGAAGCTATCGACACCATAAGAGAATTTGGGCAACCGGTCCTAGATTTAGCCAAACAATCTAAGGGCGATAATACTTTCGGGCTCTCCCTTACCAACTTCGTGCTACAAGAGAGACTAGAAGCGATCCTGAACGTAGCAAGCCAACATCTAGCTCAGATAAGTGGACACAAGTACGAATTTCGGCTTAATGAAGAAAAAACTGGTCATCAGCGTAGGGCTGGACTTGGGATCACAATCATGGATTACTCCGCTGGCAAAGAACGGGCGGCGGAAACCTTGAGTGGTGGAGAAATGTTCTACGCCTCCCTTGCTCTCGCTCTGGGATTGGCTGAAATTGTGAAGGCCGATCAAGGAGGGATCGAACTAGGCACTCTCTTTATAGATGAAGGTTTTGGTTCACTCTCCGGCGAGAAGTTAGATGAAGTTCTTGCCGTCTTAAATGAGATCCGATCCAACGACCGTGTCATCGGAGTAATCAGCCACGTCGAGGCGATGAAGAGTGAAATTCCCACCAGACTTGAAGTTAGACGATTCAATGGCAGTGGACCCAGCAGTGTTCGCATTTCTGTCGGGGAAATGGAATAAGAAATTCACCAAAACTAATAGATAAGGATTCAATGGAAAATATCAACAATTCAGAACGCAAGGCTTTTCTCGTTCATAGCGACAATTACTCGAACTGGATCTTTGATCCCACCCATCCAACCCAGGGCCGACGTTTCATCAACGCGCGCGACCAGTTCGCCGCTCACATGACACTTGCGGGCGAACCATTCGTAGAAGAAGCCCCGCGCTTAGCAACGCGAGAAGAATTGCTGAAGGTTCACTCCCCTAGCTACATTGAAAAGGTTGTAGATAAACATCGAAGTGGCGAGTGGGCTGGGGAGAGAGCGGAATTGGCCGAACTTGCCTCAACCTTTGTGGGCGGAACTTTGGTTGCCTTGGATGCACTAATCACCAAAGGCGCACGCACAGCGATCCATTTCCCGGGGGCAAAACATCATGCCCAATGGGATCACTCATCTGGCTTCTGCGTATTTAATGACTTTGCCATTGCATCTGATATTGCAACAAAACAATATGGGCTTAAAGTGGCGATCTTAGATATCGACGCACATCATGGCGATGGAACTGAAAACTTAACCGCCGATAACCCAAATGTTTTGACCTTTTCGATTCATGAGTCTGGAATATTCCCTGGTACTGGAAAAGAAGACCATCCAGAAGATTTGGTTTTCAATCATCCGCTCCATACTGATCCATATGGTGAAGACCGAGGCAGTGATGATTCAGCGCTGATGACAGGTGTAAATCGGTTCATCACTTTGGCCCAAACTTTTAAACCCGATCTGGTCTTCATCGCTTGCGGTGCAGACGGTCATTTAGAGGACCCCCTTACTAACTTGGAATATTCAGTTGCCGGATATGTCGCAGTGGCCCATAAAGTCCGAGACACTTTTCCTAAGATGCCAATCCTGATGGGTGGGGCAGGTGGCTACCTACCGGATACACGAACTCCGGAAATCTGGGCCGCTTTCGCTCGGGAATTGGTTTTAGCTTCGCACTAGTTTGAAATCAATTGAGAGAAGATCCATTGTCAGACCACGGTGTTATATTTACCTTGCTCAAGAAGAAGTTCATCTGCCCTTTAGCAGAACTTCTGCCAACCGCCCGCTCGCGTGACGGTGGCCCTAAAGGAAGAGCTGCCTATGTAAATCGCATGGGAAGTGTGAGAGGAAACCATTATGACTGAAGCCCAATCAACAAACCCGCAACGGCACTACCTTCCAATTCCTGAGGAGATCGCAAATTTCGATGACACGCAAATAGATGAATTTGCGGCAAGTATGTACGAGCAAATAATCAAGGCGTTGCAGTCTGGTAAAAAGTAGACGAAATCAGTTCTGCGGGAACCCCAAATTAATGCCACCATGGCTTGGGTCCAACCAACGGCTAGTAACGACCTTGCCTCTGGTAAAGAAATGGACGCCTTCACTTCCGTGCGCATGTGTGTCACCAAAGAGCGATGACTTCCAACCTCCGAAAGAGTAATAAGCGGCAGGCACTGGGATTGGGACATTGATCCCAATCATTCCCACTTGAATCTCATTCTGGAATCTGCGAGCAGCGCCACCATCGTTGGTGAAGATCGCTGTGCCATTTCCATAAATGTGATCGTTGATTAACTTCACGCCTTCTTCATAGGATTTAACGCGAACCACACTAAGAACGGGTCCGAAAATTTCATCGGTATAAATACTCATATTGGGTTTGACCTGATCAAAAAGTGTTGGCCCAAGCCAGAATCCATTTGCCGAGCCATTGACTTCGGGGTTTCGGCCATCAACGACAAGGGCAGCACCGTCCGTTACGCCAGACTCAATATATCCAGCGACTTTATCCCTATGCACGCGAGTAACCAGGGGCCCCATATCGGTTCCTTTAGTGCCATCTCCGGTGCTGAGTTTGACCATTCGCTCTTTGATTTTTTCAATGATTTTGTCGGCCACTGGTTCGACGGCAACCAATACTGAAATTGCCATACAACGCTCGCCGGCCGATCCAAAGCCAGCGTTAACTGCCGCATCGGCTGCTAATTCTAAATCGGCATCGGGAAGAACCAGCATGTGGTTCTTGGCTCCACCCAAAGCTTGAACTCGCTTGCCATGTTTGGTGCCGGTCTCATAAATGTATTTTGCAATTGGAGTGGAACCCACAAAGGAAATGGAGCTAATACCAGGATGCTCCAACATGGCATCAACGACAACTTTGTCTCCATGAACTACGTTAAATACTCCAGCGGGTAATCCTGCTTGCTCCCACATCTGCGCAATCATCATCGCCGCCGAAGGATCTTTCTCGGAAGGCTTGAGAATTACCGCATTGCCTGTTGCGATGGCTACTGGGAAGAACCACATGGGAACCATGGCAGGGAAATTGAAAGGCGAAATAATTCCAACAACGCCCAATGGCTGCCGAATGGAATACACATCGATACCGGTGGAAACGCCTTCGGAATATCCGCCTTTAAGTAGATGCGGAATGCCACAGGCAAATTCCACTACTTCAAGTCCACGAGTAACTTCTCCTAAAGCATCACTTAAAACCTTGCCGTGTTCGGAAGTAATAACAGCGGCCAACTCTTCTTTTCGGGCATTGAGAATTTCGCGAAAGGCGAAGAGAGTTTGAACTCGCTTGGTTAACGAAGTCTTTCCCCACTCTTGACCGGCAATAATTGCGGCCGTTACTGCTTCATCCAGGATTTCCGGTGTAGCAAAATTAACAGTTGCCGTAACTTCCCCCGTTGCCGGATTGAAGATTTCGCCACCTCGTTCGGAATAGCCTTCAAAAACTTTACCGTTGATGTAATGACTAATTGTTTTACTACTAGTACTACTTCTCACTTATTTTCACGCATCGCTTCCTGTGTAGTGGTGGGCAATTGCCGTAAAAGCTTGATCCAAAATTGCAAAGCCTTCACGAACCTCGGCTTCGCTGACATTGCAGGGAGGGCAAATATGAAGTCGGTTGTAGTTGTTAAACGGCATCAACCCTAATTTCTTGCAGGCTGCCACCAGTTCATTCATTGCCGGACTGCTGGCACCATAAGGTGCTAAAGGTTCACGGGTCGCACGGTCTTTCACTAAATCCATAGCCCAAAAAACGCCAAGACCACGGACTTCGCCAATGACCTTGTGCTTTGCCATTAACTCCATGAGTAAGGGCTTGATCACGGTTTCGCCAATGGTGGCAGCGTTCTCAACAATCTTTTCTTCACTCATTGCATCCAGTGTTGCAACAGCAGCAGCGGTAGCTAGTGGGTGACCACTGTAGGTGAGCCCACCAGGAAATACTCGGTCGTTAAAGGTTGCCGCGATCTCATCGCTGATAATCACCCCGCCAAGTGGAACGTAACCGCTGTTCACGCCTTTTGCGAAGACGATTAGATCCGGCTCAGCGGCCCAATGTTGATAGGCGAACCATTTACCAGTTCGGCCAAATCCGGACATGACTTCATCTGCAATCCATTTAATGCCGTACTTATCGCACAAGGCTCGAACGCCTTCGAGGTATCCGGCCGGAGGAACCAATACACCAGCAGTACCAACCACGGATTCAATCAAGATTGCCGCAATGGTGGCTGCTCCTTCGAAGATAATTACTTGTTCTAGATGTTCCAGGGCGCGCTTACTCTCCTCTGCCTCATCTTTAGCCCAGAACGCGGAGCGATACTGATAAGGACCGAAGAAATGCACATGTCCAGTGGCGTACTCATTGGGCCAACGGCGAGGGTCACCGGTGGAAGCTATGGCTGCGGTGGTATTTCCGTGGTAGCTACGATAAAAAGATAGGACTTTGTTGCGACCGGTATGAAGTCGAGCCATTCGAATGGCATTTTCTACTGCATCAGCACCACCATTAGTGAAGAAGACCTTGTTCAGGTTCTTGCCAGCGCGTGCGGTAATCCGCTTCGCTGCTTCGCCGCGGGCTTCATTCGCGTGTTGCGGCGCAATGGTTGTGAGCAAAGCAGCCTGCTCCTGAATCGCCGTCACGACCTTTGGGTGCTGGAAACCAATATTGGTAAATACCAACTGGCAGGAAAAATCTAAATACTTCTTGCCATCGAAATCCCAAAAATAGCTGCCTTCTCCCCCAGCAACTGGCAATGGTGAAATCTGACCCTGGGCGGACCAGGAGTGAAAAACGTGGGCGCGATCAAGGTCAAAGACCTCTTTGCCGCGGGATGGGTCTGCGGGAGGTTGAGTCATAGTGCCCATTTAAGCAGTTATTTAGCCACTTGTGGGCTTAGTCGGTTGCCGGCCAGCTCCGATTAACTTGTATGGCCCTTGGCAGGTGGCGTAAATTCCCATCTCAAACTGGTCGGCAGGACTGACCCAAGAGAGCGGAGCGCCCGGTGGCATTTGTTGGAACATATCTGAATTTTCCTCTTCAAACCGAAGCGGCCTTCACTTGGTATCGCTCCATCTTCAACCCGGAGGGCGAACTCTCCATGATTCGCTTTTCAGATACTCCGATGGCCGGTCAGTTACCAGAAAATGAACGCAATGGCGTTATGCATGCATCTCTAGAAATTCTTGGCGGACATAAAATATTTGCGACCGACATGTTGGCCTCGATGGGCCATATGGTCAAAGTAGGAAATAACACGACATTGAGTTTGAACTTTGCAACCCGCGAAGAGATTGACCGTGTCTATGCCGAACTTTCACAAGGCGCTACCGAGAAAGCAGATCCGCATGAGGAGCCCTGGGGATATTGGGGAGTTTGTTTAGATAAATATGGAATTCGTTGGATGTTTAATTTGGAAGCGAATTCTTAATAAAATTTTCTGATTAGAACACAACATTTTGCAACTTCGCGTGTCTATACATATGTAGAAGTAATTTAGAAATGTCATTGTTCTGTGTTATCTTTTACAAAGGTCATTAGAAGACCAAGCGATAAGCCCTCTGGCTTGCTTGGCGCCAACCGCGCAACCGCGCACGGTGGAACCAGTGGAAGACCTGCTAGCAATGAACGACACTGCTAGAAGTGCGGATCTCAGAGTTAGTTAGAGGTCCAGATTGGGCCGATTTACATGGAAAAAAGCAATTTCGAAGCAATTAGAGCAGAACATGTGGGATGCATTCTCAACATTGGTGCTGACCATTTTCAGGCGATTTGTACCTGTGGTTGGAGTTCAACGATTAACTTCCTAGAGCACGTAGATCTTTTGCGGGCAATGCATGCTCATGCGGTTGTCACCTTTGGGGTCTACGCATAAGTACGATCGCAGGCACCGGGAAAGTCAGTGGCAAAATATATGTTCATCCATGCAAGAGAAGGAGGAGCGATAGAAGAGGACGAAGACCAATCTACAGAGTCAATGTGGGATAGGTATCCACGATCAGAAGGTGAAGAACGAGCTCAAATTTTGTCAGGGCTTGCTAGAGATGCATTACGTCGACATTTCGGTCAAGAAGCGCTAACGCTAGCGCAAGAAGCTCAAGCTATTTATGAAGCTCTGGGAGCAGCGATACCTGGAGTGGAAATGGCAGAAACGATATTTCTTATCGGATCTGCACTAGTAGAACTACATAGAGAAAAAGAAGCGGCGGAATTGCTCAATCAAGCAATCGCACTTCAACGGGATTGCTCATATCAATTCGTTGAAGATACCTTGCGAACACAGGGGGTCTGGTACGGAGCCGCAGGGGAATATGAACTTGGTTTGAAAAGCTTTCTAGAAGCAGCTCAATCCGATGACATCAATGGAGATTACGAATTCCTAGCAATGGACCTCTACGTTGCCGGAGAGTTCACCTTCAAGCTCGGCAGATATAAAGAAGCAGTCGACCTATTTACCCAATGCCGCCAAATCCTAGTAAAAAGAGAAGATCTCCCCTTGATATCTCGAACCGACTGGAATTTGGCAGAGTGTTATATGAAGTTGGGCTTGAACGAATCTGCCTTGTCGAGCGCAGAACAGTGTTATTCCATCGCATCACTTCGAAAAGATGATCAATATATGTGCAAGGGATCATTTACAAAGGCAAAGGCACATATGGCTCTCGGAGATTTTGACTCCGCGGCCAACGAACTCTTCGAAGCTGATTGCATGGCTTCATCGGCCAGCGACTGGGAGCTGACCCTAGAAATCCAGAAGGAATATCAAGTGCTTCACCTCAACCTAAATCAATTCGAGGCAGCACAGAAGACCGAAGCTCGTATCGCAACTATCCGAGAAATCCTCGGATAGTTGTACTAACCAGAATTATTAAGGCGGATATTGTGGGAAATGTAGCCAATCATCAATGCCCCATGTGTCGATCAACCGATATTCAACAAAAGTGGAATTTTAGTAACTACTATTTTCAATGCAATCAATGTGGCGAAAGGTGGAAGCCCTGAATCGGAGCTACCTCAAGACCGGTGTCGCGGTTTTGTTGGCAACAGCTCTCTCGGTTTGGGGGATCGGGGAGATACCGATTCACAAAATGCCCTTCTCCGCTTTTTGGAACAACATCGCCATCCGAACCATCTCATCCCTATTCTGGGTATTGCTCATCAAGATCTTCTATCCCGGCGCTCTTGCCCGATTCACTTTTAGACTGGATCGGAAACGGCTCCTGATTGGGCTAGGAATCGTTGCATTTCTCATGGTTCCTCGGAATCTGAGCCATGATCTTTTTAACGCATCCCTTCTTCAAATTTTGGAAGGTTTTCTTTTCGCTCTCTTTATTGGGATCGACGAGGATCTCTTTAGCCGCGGGCTTATCTTCGCCGCCATAGAAAAACATGGGGTTGGGATTGCCGCCGGTATCTCTTCAATCCACTTCGGCTTGCTCCACGTAGGCAATGCAATCTGGGGCGGACAATCCTTCGCCTACACCTCTGGTCAAATAGTTACCGCTGCCGCCTTTGGCTACCTCTGTTGCGGCCTGATGCTCTATACGGGCAGCATTTGGGTTCCCGTCCTATTTCACGGGCTCTCTGATCTTCCCATGCAGTTTCTTACCAAAGCCCAATATGTTGGCGAAGTAACCGGTCGAACCGACTGGGTTGGTGTTGCGGTGGAATCAATAATCTTTATTGGTGGTGGTTGGGCGCTCATTCAAGCCAGCGATCATGGGAACAAGGAGAAGCTGCACCGGGTCATGAAAAAGTTTGGCCTCCTCGAAGAGGAATGAAACCTTTGTGTAACTGGTTAGAACGCGAAGTCCTAACCAGCTAGTTCAACATCATTTCGTTGCAGGCGTGGTCGGCCTGGCATTCGCTTTGCCAATACCGGTACTCCATCATCGAAGAGTTCCCCACCCCATACGCCACAAGGTTCTTGGCGAGAGATAGCGCCCTCTAAACATTGAAGACGAACTGGGCACTCACTGCAGAGCGACTTCGCAAAGGCGATCATGGCTGGAGTTTCGGCGAAAAATGTTTCCGGGTCTACGGAATGGCAAGGCAAATTAAGCCCCGTGCCATTTCGTGAATCTGATGTATCCGACGGTGCGGTCACAGCAGACAGCCCGATCTTTGCATCCGGGCCTTGGGCCCATCCTGGTACCAGCAGTTCGCTGAAGAGAACGGTCATTGTTCTCACCTCCATTTATCTCTTGTGGTTCTTTCTTTGGTTATTCGGTTTTGAACGGGGAAAATAAAAAAGACCGCTAAATCCTTTTATGGATTTGCGGCCTCTTGGCTGTTCTATCGGGTTATCCGATATATCTCCAAGATCCGCGGTTTCCATACTTTGCAAAATTTGTGTAGTTGGCGTAATTGGCTGTGGCCGCAAAATTCAATGATGCGACTGAGCCTTGCCAGGTATGGGTTTGAGGGTTTGACTGTGAAGCCACGCCTGAGACGATGGCGAGGCGATGCATAGAAGTAGCGTCAAACATTGAGAATTGCTTCATTTTGCTACCCCTTTCAGAACGCCGTAATGATTCTGTTTACCATTTTTTAATGGTAAGTGAGTAGGGTAAACGACACGAGGGAAAAAATGCAAACCAATAAATTACAGGACCTGCAAGAAGGGGCTTGGAGTTCCAGAATAAGAAAGATGTACCTGACTTTTTGCTCGCGTTAATCCCACATAGAAAAGGCGCCGTTCTTCATTAATGTCACTACCCATCGGTAGGAATCCTTCGCTGACGCCGACCAGGAAGACATGATCCCACTCCAACCCTTTCGCCGAATGCAGCGTTGCGAGCATGACGCCAGGCAAAGTAGGTGGGTTATTTTGTTCGGCCCGATCTTCTAATTCACGAAGAAAAGTTCGTAAGCTGGCCGCGCCATTGTTCCTTAATTCTCTGCCTAACCGCAGGAAGGCATGGACATAATCGGCCTCACCAAATGGGCGAAGAACCGAAGAAAGATCGGAATACCAATCTCCTCCTTCGGTGGGAAGAACGGATGCGCTTCGAATAACGCGCATTGCGTCGCGCACATCTACGCGCTCAAAGAAACGTTCAGAGGATTTTATTTGCGTTGCTATCTTTCTTCGACGCAATTCCTGTTCGAAGGGCGTCAATTGCGCATTGGTTCGGGCCAAGATTGCAATCTCTAAATGGCCAGATAGATCCACATCATTCAAATCGCCAAAGGATTTAGAAGCAGCGACCAGAGCCTCAATGCGATCTACGACGCTTGCTACTTCTGAATCACTATTTTCATAGCCATGAGTTGCAGGCGCGACGCCATGTTCGTTTACCGAGGAAAGTTCAAATCCACTTTCATTGTGTAGATTTCCCTGTCGCAGCACGGCATTGGCCGATGTAATAATCTCTGGAGTAGAACGGTATCCACGAGTCAGTCGAATAACTTTCGCTTCCGGGAATCGCTTTGGGAAAGTTAATAGGTACGAAGAAGATGCACCGGCAAAAGAGTAAATGGTCTGCGCCGCATCCCCCACCACGCAGAGATCATCCCGATTACCCAACCACAAATTAAGCAGCCGTTGCTGCAACGGCGAAACATCCTGATACTCATCGACGGTGAAATAGCGAAATTGATCTCGAATGCGATCTCGGACGTCGCGATCTTCTTCCAACATGCCCACCGTCAAAAGCAAAACATCTTCGAAATCAATAGTTCGTTCTTGTCGCTTTAAGGTCTCATAGGCTTGATAGACCTTCGAAACATCTTCCAGTGCCGCTTTGTTCGCTTTGTTATTGGGCAATCGGATTGTCCTAGCCGCACCCAACGCGCTTTCGACATATTCATCTGGTGGAATTTCTAGCGACTTCGCCCATTCAATTTCACCGGCAATATCGCGAAGAACTGCCGCCTGTGGCGCCAACGGTACATCCGCTCGGCCAATGGCTTCGCCGATGAATCCTGATTTCATCGTCAGCAGCGAAGGAAAAGAACCGCCAAGTGAGTACGGCCAGAAATACATCAGCTGTTTTAACGCCGCAGAGTGGAAGGTCCGCGCAGATGCATTGGGAATACCCAACGCTCGAAGTCTGGCCCGCATTTCACCGGCGGCTCGTGCCGTAAAAGTCAGCGCCAATGTGTGCGAAGCATCAGTGATGCCGCTGCCCACTGCGTAGGCGATTCGATGGGTAACGACGCGAGTTTTGCCAGTTCCCGCTCCAGCAATAACGCAGACCGGACCGCGGATGGACTTCACCACCTCTTGCTGATCGGGGTCTAACCCTTCAAGAATCGCTTCCAGATCTAGCGCCACTTCACGAACGCCAAACTTCTCCACCTGAGAGATCGCGTTTGGCATTGGCTCCATACCAGGCTTCAATCATCTGACGGGCGACGCTAATGCGTGGAGGCAAGAGCAAAGTTTTGTTGTGAACGGCATTGCGCAATTCATCGCGAGTAAGCCACTGAATTTCTTCAATCTCTTGTCCATCTGGACGAGCAAGGTCTGGCTCATCGGTGACTGCTTCGAAAGCGATCATTAACGATGCTGGAAATGGCCACGGCTGCGAACCAAGATATCGAATTTCCGTGACGTGAATTCCGGCTTCTTCTTGAACCTCGCGGATTACACATTGCTCGAAAGATTCACCCGGCTCCACAAAACCAGCGAATGTGGAAAAGCGCATTGGTGGCCACACTTTCTGCCGACCCAGAAGAATTCGATCCCGCTTATCTTTTATCAAAACAATGATCGCTGGATCGTTACGCGGATAATGTTCAGTTTCATCCGTAGTGCACCGCCGCACCGAACCACCCAGTGCCGGTTTTGTTGGTGCTCCACATAACGAACATCGCGGGTGCTTGGCGTGCCAATTCGCTAGGGCTTGTGCATGAACTGCTAACCCAATTTCCAAATCCGATAAATCTCCACCGACATCTCGAAGTGTTTGATATTGCTCGAATTGATCAATGTCCATAACTTCAGCGCTCCATGCAAAATATGGTTGCTCACCATCCATGCCGAGAAAGAATCGATCACCATTGGAAAATTCATCTAATTGCGAAAGATCTTCTACCTGTGCGCCCGTTAAAAATTCCAATTTATCGGCCAGTTGGTTCCGTTGCGCGGTTCCATCGGCTTCAATCGCGCGGCGCACTTCCTGGGCTACGACTCTAAATTTGCCGGATGCGAAATGGATAATCCGTGCCCGGTCCCAGAGTTTTTCCAGCTCGGACGCATCCATTCGAAGGTGGGCGGCTCGATCTACTACTGCCCGAGAAAAAGGCAGGTTCAAAATGGGGCGCTGCGGGGCGGGAAAGCTCGTATCTTCTGACATCACAGGGCGACCCTACTAGCCTGACTTTATGAAGGTCACTTCCTGGAATTTGCTCCATGGGCAGGCAATCCCGCCCCAAACCAATGCGGCCGATGAATCAGCCCAAAAGGCCCAGTTGCTCTCGCTCTCCCAATACCTAACTGGCCAACCGGAGGGTGGACCAGATGTGATCGCCTTTCAAGAGGTTGATTCTGGCCAACCCAGATCGGGCCACCAGCCCCAAATTGCTGAAATCGCCAAGCACCTGGCGGCATCGAGCTGGGGATTTGCCCGAACCATCGTAGGTACTCCGGGCGAAGGCTGGCGAAAATTAACGGGACGTGAAGTTGCGCTATCCACGAACGAATCTTGCGAAGACGAGGGCGAACCTTCATATGGCGTTGGACTGGTATCTAAAATCCCGGTGACCAATTGGCACTTATTGCAACTAGGTCGCTCCCCCATCGGATTACCGCTGGCAGTGCCTTCAGAGAAAGGCGTGCGATTTCTTTATGTCAAAGATGAGCCACGCGTTGCTTTGGCTGCCGAATTGGAAAATGGATTCACCATCGCCGTCACGCATCTCTCCTTTGTTCCTTTCGTAAATCTCTATCAACTGTGGAAAGTTCAACGTTGGCTGCGCAAGTTGCCGGGTGAACGTTTCCTAGTGATGGGCGATCTCAATTTGCCGTTTAACATTCCGCAGAGATTTTCTTCTTGGAAATCGCTTAATACAAGAATGACCTACCCCGCATGGGGCGCCAAAGTGCAGTTCGATTACATTCTCCTGGATCGGCAATCCCTCAGGAATACAGAAAGCGAGCCAATCAATTTTGTAGGTGTCCCACCTGTCAGCGATCACTTGCCAATAACTGTGGAGATTACTCAGATCCCACGGTAGTAATGATCTCAATTAACTCTCTCTCCGAGAGCATGTCCGCAACAGCTACCGTGCTGTCACTTCCGACATAGTAAAAAGCCGCACCGATATCTTTCACATCTAGATTATTTAACTTGGCATATGCCAATCGATACATCGCCAATTGAATTGCCGCGTTCTCAAGATCATCACCAGATTTTTCGCGGCCAGTCTTCCAATCCACAACTTGGAAGCGATCTCCATCCTTATAGACAGCGTCGATTCGGCCGCGAAGTAATACGCCAGCCAAGACCATTTCGAAGGGAACTTCAACTGCGAAGGGAACTTTATTACCCCACTCGCTTGCAAGCCACTTCTCTTGAAGTTCTGCCAGCGGAATGTCATCCAGTGGCGCTGGCTGATCCGGAAAGAAGACCTCATCATCAAATAAAACTGGGGAGGTAAATCTTTCCTCAATCCAGAGGTGGAATGCAGTGCCTCGTCGTGCATATTTATCAATGTGATTGGGCATGGGGCGGCGAATATTGATCGCCAATTCATCTGGATTCTTGGCCAAAGCGATGAGCGTTGACACCGAAAGCCTAGAAGGAAGAAATACTTGGGCTGGCAACTTACGCAATTGGATTTCGGCCAATAGCGCCTGCGCATCCTGTAGGAGCGAAAGTCGAGTCTGGCTTAGTTCTGCTGGATGAGCCAGTATCTGATCAATGTCGATCTCGCAAGCAGCACGAACAGTGGCGGCGTCTGTGGTGACGAAATCTTGCCATTGTGTGCGTTGCGGCCAAATTCCACTCTTTGGGTTTTCTTTCAGGGGGTTATTGCCATCTGGTTTTTCGCAGTTAATTATGGGAGCTTGCGGATTTAATTCTTGGGCAACTTCTTCAGCCCAGAAGAAAAGTTGGCTTGGATCTACCGCAGCGCCGCCAGTGCGAAACCAGGAAGTTGTACAGAGCAGAAAACTTTTGGCACGCGTGAAGGCTACATAGGCCAAACGGAGTTCTTCTTCCAGACGCATCTTTTTTGCATTATCTTCAAGCACCGCCAGTGCCTTTTTAACGGTGACCGCCTTCGGCGGTGGATCCATATTTGGATAAGTAAAATCAATAAATTGATCACTATCTCCGCGTAGCAAAATGGGAAGTGCTCCTGCGTTGCGAGTCCAAATATTTAAGCCTTTGCCGCTGACCGGAAATTTAGTTTTTGCCAGGCCCGGGACCACTACGCAATCCCATTCGGCACCTTTGGCTTGGTGGATAGTCAGTATCTGTACCGCAGAGTGACTGACTTGAACGCTCTCAATTTTCAAGCCACTCTCTTCCGAATCGACAATCTCCAACCAACGAAGAAAAGTCGCCAGGGATCCGCCAGACTTGGAAAACTTAGCTGCTTCATCTAAGAATTGATCGATATTGGCTCGGCCAGCTTCCCAACCATCCCGGACCAGAACTTCAACATCTAAGTGGAGAAATTGTTCCGCTTCAACGATGGCATCAGTAATAGAACCATTAACGTTTCGGCGCAACTTCTTGAGTTCTTGGGAGAACTTCACCAACCGCGCAAAGCCAACTTCAGAAAATTTTTGAACAGGCGCTGCTTCAATTGTTTCTAAGGCTTCAATAATGGAGCCAACCGGAAAGTCTTCAGCTTCCATAGCGCCGGCATCAATATCGCCGACAAGAACTGCCTCAAGCGATTTACCGCGAGAATTGTTCTGATCAGAAACTAAAGATCGAGCAAAAGAGCCCAGCGCGACTAAATCTTTTGGACCAAGAGCTAGCCGCGGTCCAGTCAGAAGGCGCATCATGGAACTACCGGCATCAGCAAAGGTGAGGATCCTAAGCAAAGCGATGATGTCGGCCACTTCTGGCAGATGAATCAGGCCACCCAATCCCAGAACTTCAACGGGAAGGCCAGCGGCACGCAGTGCTTCTTCGATATCTTCAATCTGACTTCGGGAGCGAACTAGCACCGCACATGTTGAACGATCTGCCTCCGCTTGTAACATGCGCCCAGGGTCATTCCAGATTGCGGAGATTTCTTCGGCGATAAGTTCAGCTTCTTCAAAGGCCGTAGGCACTAACGCAGTTTTAATCAAGCCCGGACCGCCACCATTGCGAAGGTGAAGCAAATCCACAGCAGCAGGTTTGCCTTGAGCAATGGCAATTTCCGAGATCATTTTGTTGGCCAGTTTTAGAACTTGCTCATCATTTCGAAAGGTGGTTAATAGTTTGTAAGTAACAACCGGGGCTCCGGATGCGCTCGGAAAGTGGCGTGGAAAATTCCCGATCGTTTCTGGACTGGCGCTACGCCAACCGTAAATGGCTTGGTTGGGGTCTCCCACGGCAGTCACGGGATGTCCGCCGCTAAAGAGGTGCGAGAGGAAGCGAACTTGGCCAAAGGAGGTGTCTTGATATTCATCCAACAAGACAATCCGGTATTTATTTCTCTCGTTGATACCGATCTCATCGAAGGTAACCGCAAGTTCGGCCGCCAAGCTCATCTGATCGTCAAAAGAGAGAGTGCCATTACTTCTTCGATATTGGTCAAGTTGGTCAACCATAGGAAGGATAGAAATTTGTTCTTCAAGTGAGGTTATAGCCAGCCGAACATCATCATTGCGGCCAGTTGTAGTTAATAACTTTTCTAGTTGCATGAGGGCGTGTTCACGTACTGCCTGAGTTGAACTGGCGTGTTCGCCGATTTGACCAGCCAGGCTGGCGACCTTCTTGATGATGTCGTTTACTCCGTGCGTTAATTCATAATCGGTGGTCTCAAAATTACTGACAATGTCATTAATAATCTGCCAAGTGGCTGCCTGACCCATGGGGTCTGTTCCGCTGTCGATTCCCATCCGAATGCCATGCTCAGACAAAATCTTGCCAGCATAGGAATGATAAGTAGAGACCGTCACTGCAAGATCCATGGGATTGTCGCTGGTGGCAGCGGGGAGCAAATTAACTTTTTGCAGCAGGCGCAATCGGCGGCGGATGCGAAGCGCTAACTCCCCCGCTGCTTTGCGCGTAAAGGTCAAACCCAGTATTTCATCAGGGCGTACGAAACCATTTGCCACTAACCATAAGACTCTGGCACCCATAGTTTCTGTCTTTCCAGAACCGGCGCCAGCGATAACGACTGATGGACTGGCGGGGTCGGATTCAATGATGAGAATCTGCTCCGGCGTCGGCAGAAATATTTTGGTCTTGCCAAATTTCTTCGTCTCATAATCGATGAGAGCCTGGAAAATTTCGGTAGCCGAATACTTTGCGGAAATCATTTATCCATCACCGACCGACCTTGGGTTTGAATAGGGCAGCTGGACTTAACGCCACAATTTGAACATCTCTTATTAATTTTGGCGACAAAGGTAGCCGCAGCCATTTCTGCTCCCATGGCGATGACTTCGGCTTTCATCTCCTCATGAACTAACTTGCCTTGTGGGCGAGTTTTAAAACTTCCATCATCGCCTAAGAAAACTAGTTCAGCGCCGCCTGAAACAGGTTCCGGATGAAATTCCGTGAAGCCACCTTCTAGCACTGCCAATTGATACCCCATCAATTGTTTGTGATCCTTGATATCTTTGAGAATAACTGAACTAGATTTTCCAGTCTTCAGATCAACGATAAAGAGTTCACCTTCTGCCGTGAGTTCTAGCCGATCTACCGAACCATTAAGAATTACCGATCCGATTCGAACTTTAAACGAAACTTCCGTGCCCAATAATTTTCGCGAATCCAAATCCTCCCGATGCCAGTCAAAGAATTTTTCTAACATCTCTGCAGCTTTTCCATATTGCTGGTCGTTTACCCAGCCTTTACCAGCATCGACTAAAGTCCATGCTGATTCCAACTGCTTCTGCAATTCTGGCAAAGTGATTTCTGAAGAGGTCATGAGTTGTGCGGCCAGCGCATGAATTGCCGAACCCAAGATTTGGGCAGTTGATTCACCGTCTCGACCGCCACTTTTTTCTAGGAACCATTTCAAGCCACACTCAGAGAAACTTTGCAAGTTGCTAGGTGAAACATAAATATCATTTCCTGGCGCAACGATCGGGTCATTGCTGCTGATGTCAGCCAACCCCAACCAGTTATCGGGATTTGCACCCCAAATACCAGCGGTAGCCAAAGTCTTTAATAGCCCAGCAGAAAATTGCGCTTCGCTTTCAGCAGATTCGGATTCATGGGAAGTTCGGATTTGCCTGCGAAGTGCAGATACCAGGGCTTGTTGGGTAAGGGACCGTGGGATTTGGTAACTATTTTCTGCTTCGCCATTTTTCTCATCAAGATAAGAAGTGATTTCATCGAAATAGGAAGATGGCTCGGAATCTTCGCTGTGAAAAGAGGTGATCAAAAGTCTGGATTTTGCTCGGCTGATGGCCACATGAAGTAGTCGACGTTCATCCTTTGCTAATGCGCTACTGGTAGATGCCAGCAACTGTGCCGCAGCGGTGACTTGGGAACGATCGGCTTCCACAAGCCGCTCACTACCAAGTAGTGAACCGCGTTGGCGCAAGTTGGGCCAAACTCCTTCTTGCAAACCAGCCAATGCAACGATTTCCCATTCCTGCCCCTTGGCCGAATGAACCGTCATGATAGAGACCACATTCTCGCGCTGACCTTTTGCGGTGATGGTATCCCCGAGGATTTTTTCGCCCAGCACTTGATTGAGGAATTGTTGCGCCGAACTGCCTGGCATTCGGTCGCTAAACCTGCGCGCGGATTCAAAAAGTTCCATCATGGCATCGAGATCGCGGTCTGCTGCCGCTCCTCGTGCCCCACCTTGCAAGGCGCGATCACGCCATGCTTGTGAGATTAATTGCCCATCAAAATTCTGCGCATTGCTCCAGATAGCCCAGAGCAGATCACTAATCGATCCCTTCATCTTCTGCGATTTTTTTGCCGCCCGGATCAAAGAGCCAATTCGGTACAGCGGTAGGAATTGGTGGGAAGGATCCAAAGTCGGATCGTCAATTGCTTCGAGAATCATTTCAGTAACGGTAGGAAGTGCTGCAGGAGCAGAATCGTCTTCCGATTTTTCTCCTTCAGAAAACTCCACTTGTCTGGCCTTGGCCATAGCCGTTCTAATCTGTCGCAACGAGAGCGAATCAGCGCCACCGATTTCAGAAAGGAGAAGCTCCTGAATTTCTGGCCAGTAGGAAGGTCGAAGCGAAATAATCCCGAGCGCAATTTGGGCGACCAATAGAAATGGCTTTATGGCGGGGTTATCGGCAAGTGCTAATGCGTCAGACTCAATGGAAACTGGAATGGAATTGAGGGCGAAGGCGCGTTGCAGCGATGCAATCTGACCACCTGGAGAACGAACGATGACTGCCATTTCCGACCACGGAATTCCTTCACGAAGATGGGCCGATCGAAATGTGTGTGCAATAACGTTGGCGCATTCACTCTGATTGGATAGAGATATGGCTTGAATGCCGGATGCTTTTACCTTTATTTCTGTGTCATCAAGTTTACGAGTGGCACCGATCAGGACTTCAGAAAATTGCGAAATATCTGAGTTGCTTCGGTGATTGGTCACCAAAGTCACGCTGGCGCAAGCTAATTCATCAGCAAAGTCTGCGACACCTTCTGGATCTGCACCTCTAAATCTTCCAACGGCAGAATCCGCATCGGCAAAGATTACTAAATCTGCGGGGGCGATAAGTTTTAAAAGTGCGCGCTGGGCTTTATCGCTTTCTTGAAATTCATCTACCAATATTGTTGTGAATTTCTTTCGGTACCTGGCCAGTAACTTTGGATCGGAGACCAGTTTATGTATGGCTTCGGAGATGACTTCGCTGGGATCAATTCGATAAGGCGCATCAGCAACAAAGAGTGACTGAGAGGTCATTGCGTTCTGATAATCCAACCAAAAGTCCGCGGCGGCGCTCCAGAAGCGCTCGTTAAGCTCCTTGCCTTTAGCCGTTAAAGTTTCCGGCGTATAACCGCGTTCGGTTGCTCGCAAAATAAGATCGCGAATTTCTTTGGCGAAGCCACGAGTTGGAAGGGCAAGTTTTATCTCTGCTGGCCAATCGATATTGGTGGCAGTAATTTCACTGGCCAACAAGTCGCGGATAAACGAATCTTGTTCGGCGCCAGAGATCAGCACATACCTACGAGGATCTTCGGCGGATACATCATTGAGAATTGAAAATGCCAGGGAATGAAAGGTACGAGCCAAGGGCTCCAGAGTTGTGGCGCCTGAACCTAAGGCAATTTTGTCGCGAATCTGCGAAGCGCGTTCTCTGCCATAAGCCAAGATAAGTAAAGAATCGGCGTTCTGCCCGTTGGAGATTCTGGAGATTGCCGATGCTACAAGAGTGGCCGTCTTACCAGTTCCCGGTCCGCCAGTGACCAGCAATGGCTTGCCGACAGTGGCGATAACTTGTTCTTGTTCTGCATCCGCGTTGCGAATTTCTTCAACAACAGGCCGACGAATCAGTCGGAGCGGGCGCGTAGAAACCATAGGGTTATTTAACCCCCTACCACTGACTTAGGCGTTGATATTGGCTTTCTTGGTTCGCGCGGTAGCCCGAGCACGCTCATTTTGATCCAAATTGACCTTACGGACTCGGACCAACTTAGGCGTTACTTCGATGCACTCATCTTCGCGGCAATATTCCAAGGCTTGTTCCATGTTGAGAATCTTTGGCGGAATCAACCGTTCCAATTCATCTGCGCCAGCAGAACGCATATTGGTCAACTTCTTTTCGCGAACCGCGTTGACATCCATGTCTTCTGGGCGAGCGTTTTCGCCGACAACCATGCCTTCATAAACTTCGGCACCAACTTCAACGAAGATGCTGCCGCGCTCTTGCAAAGTAAAGAGGGCATAAGAAGTTACGACGCCTCGACGATCTGAAACCAACGAACCGGATTGACGGGTGCGGATTTCCCCATGCCAAGCTTCGTAACCATCAAAGACGTGGTGGAGTAATCCAGTTCCACGAGTCTCAGTAAGAAACTCAGTACGGAAACCGATCAGGCCACGAGAAGGAACCTTGTAATCCAAACGGATCCAACCGGTGCCATGGTTAACCATTTGTTCCATGCGGCCTTTTCGAAGCGCCATTAATTGAGTAATAACGCCAAGGAAATCTTCTGGGGCATCGATTGTTAAACGTTCCATTGGCTCGTGGAGTTTTCCATCGACCATCTTGGTAACAACCTGTGGCTTACCCACTGTGAGTTCAAAACCTTCACGGCGCATAATTTCAACCAAGACTGCAAGCTGAAGTTCGCCTCGACCTTGTACTTCCCATGTATCTGGACGATCGGTGTTCAAGACTCGAAGCGAAACATTTCCAACAAGTTCAGCTTCCAAACGATTCTTTACCAAGCGCGCGGTTAACTTAGTTCCACTTTGACCTGCCAGTGGCGAGGTATTGATACCTACGGTCATAGAGATACTTGGCTCATCAACGATGATTGGTGGCAAGGCAAATGGTCGCTCTGGATCAGCCAGGGTTTCGCCCAAGGTAATGGTTTCAATACCAGCAACAGCGATGATGTCGCCAGGGCCAGCTTCTAGCGCTGGAACGCGCTCTAAACCTTCAGTGATAAGTAGTTCGGAAATCTTTACTCGCTCGGTAGTTCCATCGGTCTTCATCCAAAGCGCCATCTGGCCCTTTTTGATAACGCCTTCGCGAACGCGGCACAAAGCAAGTCGGCCTAGGTATGGAGATGAGTCCAAGTTGGTGACGTGTGCCTGCAGCGGTGCACCTTCATGATAAACCGGAGCTGGGATCGTGTTAAAGATTGTGTCGAAAAGAATGTCTAAGTTTTCGTGATCTGGCATTTCGCCATTTTCTGGGCGATTTAAAGATGCACGACCAGCTTTTGCGGAGGCATAAACGATTGGAAATTCAATCTGACGTTCGTTGGCATCTAAGTCCAAGAAAAGTTCATAAGTCTCGTCAACAACTTCAGCAATTCGAGAGTCATGACGGTCAACTTTGTTGATCAACAAAATAACGGGCAAGTTCTTCTCTAGTGCTTTGCGGAGAACGAAACGTGTTTGTGGAAGTGGGCCTTCAGAAGCATCTACCAAAAGGATGACGCCATCGACCATTTCTAAGCCACGCTCTACTTCGCCACCAAAGTCTGCGTGGCCTGGAGTATCAATAATGTTAACGATCTGAGCGCCGCGCTTTACTGCGGTGTTCTTGGCCAAAATGGTAATTCCCTTTTCGCGCTCAAGGTCCATCGAGTCCATGACTCGGTCCTTGCCTTCGCCTTGTTCCTTGTAGGCAGCGAATGCACCGGACTGCCACAACATGGCATCTACGAGGGTGGTCTTGCCATGGTCAACGTGAGCGATGATGGCAACGTTACGAAGTTCGTCGCGCTTCTTTAGCTCACCAGTAAGGTTCGGATTTTTCGGCTGCGCGAATTCGATGTTAGACATTGACCCTAAATTCCACTCTATAGACAACGGACACTGCTTGATAAAAGACACAAAGGGCATACATGAAAATTCTCATGAGACCAGGGATCTCAGACTGGAAACCGTTCCAATCAGGCTCAGAGTTTAACCGACAGGCTGGTATATACCCAATCTGCGCTTAATTCTCCGTGAAAACCGCGGTCGATATGGCAGGAACTGAAAGGGTGCCACTGGAAGCGGTGAAAGTCGCACTCTTGATTGTGGGATCAGAACTGGTTTTCTGAATTGGATTGAGCGAAATCGAAAGTCCCTTAAGTTGGGAGAAGGCTATGGAAACTTTGGCATTGCTGCCATTGAAGACCACGATCTCTGACTTCACTTTCTTATCCAAATCGGCCAGTTTGCTATATCCCTTCGCGCCTTGATCCACGATTCGCATGACAATCACACCAGGAATTTGGTTTGGGCCGTCAGTCAAGAACTGGACCCGATCCATCACATTCTTTGCGGTACCTAATCTAAACAAGGGTGATGAATAACGTAATTTGAGCAGATCCTGAATCATGGCACTTGCTGCCAATGCATTTACTTGTAGCGGCTTAACGGTTGGTGTGTTCAGAACTTTCGTGGCCCATGAATATTGGGCGCCATTCTTTTCAAAGTTTGGCAATCCATGTCCTAGTCCGTTGTCTTTCCCGGTCCAGTCAATCGCGTTGAACCAGTCCCCCGAATCGTATGAATCTTTATCCAGAGATTTCGAATGAAGTAGATCCGAACCAGCTGCCATAAACGGAATACCTTGACTGAGCAAAGAAGTGGATAGCGAAAATACTTGGTACCGAGCCCGATTTGCAGCGGTCGTTTTCAGTGGCAATTTATATGCCAAGGAATCAAAGAGAATTAAATTGTCATGGCTATCGACATAGTTGATGGATTCAATTGGCGATGCTGTGTAACCGGAATCTTGACCGTTATAGGCCAGGTCGGCGCCGGCAACTTTTTCACCTGTGGAATCCACCAATTGGTACTGAGCCAACTGTCCAACCAATCCAAGTTTTACGCGGTCGGTAAGACTCAATAACTTTAATTTCTGCCCTGGAATATTTCCATTGGCATCGAGATCTCCATTGAAGTTGGTATAAAGCCCAGAACCATATCCTTGGATATTTGGATTCGTGTCGAATGTTCCGCCGCCCCGAACTGCATCTCGGAGTCGATCGTTAAAAGTACCTATCCCGGTTCCCGCTAGTTCGGCTTGAGTAGCTTGTACAAAGCGCGCATTGCTCGCTACTTCGCCAAAATTCCAGCCCTCGCCGTAGAGAACAACCTTTGAACCTTCGATGCCATCTTTCTTCAAAGTCAAGGCATCTAAATCCTTGCGGATGTTGACCAAAAGTTCCTTTGGCATGTGGCCCATGATGTCGAATCGGAAGCCATCAATCTTGTATTGAGTAGCCCAAAGTAAAATAGATTCCCGAACAAATTTAGCCATCATTTTGCGTTCAGTTGCCGTGTTGGCACAACATGTCGAGTTAAAGACTGTGCCATCTGCAGCCAGTCGGTAGTAATAACCAGGAACAATCTTGTCGAAAGTGGAATTGGCGGATTGTCCGGAAGCATTGGTGTGGTTATAAACCACATCCATAATGACTCGAAGGCCTACGGAATTGAGTGAGGCGACCGCACTTCGAAGTTCCTTGGTTCGTGTGGCGCCTTCTGCATTGGATGCATAAGAACCTTCGGGAACATTGAAACTGAGCGGGTCATAACCCCAGTTGTAAGCATCTGTTCCGGACGAACTAGAGACTATTTTTTGTTGAGTATCGCTGACTGGCTTTGCAGCTTTCAGGGCAGCAAGATTTGGTTCCGACTGCATATTTGGATTTTCGTTAACTGTTGCGAAATCAAATATAGGCAGAAGGTGGATGTGAGTGAGGCCGGCCTTGGCTAGGTCAGCCAAATGTTTCATGCCGTTAGATTTCTTAGCTGTAAATGCTAAGTATTTTCCGCGCTGAGCGACAGGAACGGAGGCATCTGTCGCACTGAAATCTCGCACCTGCAATTCATAAATGCTGGTGTCGGCAATGGAGTTTAACTTCGGTTTCACTAAAGTCTTGAAATTAGCCGGCATGGTGGCGGGATCGTTGAGATCGGCAATCATGCTGGTCTTGCTGTTCGTGGAAAGTGCGACCGAGTAGGGATCAATCACGGTATTTGTGACAAAGGCTCCGGCAATTGGTGAATAGACATTGACTTCATAATTGAAGAATGTGTTCTTCCAATCTGCTTTACCAACAGCGGTCCAAACGCCAGTGTCCGAATCCAAAGTGAGGAGGGTTCTTTCCGCAGAGCCATCTTTGAGGTAGCGAACCAGAGTCACAGTTTGGGCAGTTGGAGCCCACACCTTGAGTGTGGGTATGTCTCCAGCAAAGGTAATCCCTAACTTCCCGTTGTAGTCGTAGACCGAATCCAAAAGATCGCCAAGTTGAACTCCGGTCAATTTGAGCAGATCTACGCCGGTGTCATCGGTAGAAGACACTGCCAGTTGACCCTTCATCAAATCTTTCACATCTTTTATAGCGGCGTCGGGAACTGTTAAGGACGCATATTTGCTCAGGTACGGAAATTGAGTAAGAAGCGCTTCAGATAAATTATCGTTCCACGTTAATGGGTATTTCACCGTGTCTGCGTTAAGACCTGCGGCATCAATTCCGGCGCTCTTTGAGGCTAACAATGTGAATTTTTGATTTGGCCCAGTTCGTGGGTAAGGCCATGCGATTGTATTTGGTGTCAGCCAAATTGCCTTGGTCTTTTTTAGATCCGCATCTACGCCTTTGAACACCGGGGTTGTGTAAACATGGACCCCTTCGGAATTTGCATTGCCGGAAATAAACCAAACTTCGCCACCGGTATTTATTAGATCCAAAGCCTGGTCGGCATTTACATCCTTGGTATCACCTTTATGAATGATGTACGACATTTTCTGGGCATCTTTTGCTAATGGAACTTTCCAGAAAACGCCCCATGCATCAGTGCCCGAAGAAACCATGCCGCTGCTCCAAGTAATAGCGGGTGCCGTGGGACTGTATCCATCCCACAAGTGCATTACCCAACCGTCATATTTTGCATCAGGTCGGTGATAGTGAATAGTGGCAAATCCATCCGCGAAACTCTGAGAGTAGTAATTGACAACATCATTGGGCTTCAACCAGACGGCGCCCCACATTTGTATATCAACTTTATGGGCGGTTGCCTCACCCGGAAGGGTGACCGAAATAGTTTTAGCAGTATTTGCTATCGGGGCTTGGTACTGTCGGTATCCATTAGCAGTAGCTCCGGCAATTAAATTTCCAGAAAGGTCACCACTAACTGCCGGCGCAGCAGCGATTGCCTCAGGAAGATAAATTGCAACATATCCTTGTGCTACTGCGCGAGATGTAACGACGGCAGTTCCTTGAATCGGTAACCAAACTTCTTTTACATTTGTTACATCAATTGGATCAAATTTTCGTCCGATGTAACTCAGGTTCAACATGCCGCTAACTGGTGGTGAAACCAAGGCAAAGGAACCGTAGTCATCGGTGCCCACCATGGTTTGTTCGGCACCGTCTAGCAACAAATGCTCAACTGCCAGCGTTCGATAAACACCGGAAACGTGGACTACTACTTCACTAGAAGTATCTGCATGCGAAGTGGAAATCACCACGTTTGAAGTAAGAACTCCCAGGATCATTGCCAAGGCCATTGTTATCCGAAGTGAGAAAGTGCGCACTAGATGCTCCTTTTAGGTATTACTTCGACGTTCTTGTAACTAAACGTTAAATCGAAACTCCACGACATCGCCATCAGCCATGATGTATTCCTTGCCTTCCATACGAACCTTGCCTCGAGCCTTTGCCTCAGACATGGAGCCTGCAGCAATCAAATCATCATATGCGACGATTTCGGCTTTGATAAAGCCTTTTTGAAAATCAGTATGAATGACACCAGCTGCCATTGGCGCGGTGTCGCCTTTATGAATTGTCCAGGCTCTGGCTTCCTTTGGTCCTGCGGTTAGATAGGTCTGTAGCCCCAAGGTATGAAACCCAACTCTGGCCAAAGTCGCTAGCCCGGGTTCTTCCAAACCGATGGATTGCAACAACTCCATCGCATCTGCTTCATCCAATTCCGAAAGTTCTGCTTCAGTCTTTGCATCTAAGAAAATTGCATCAGATGGTGCAACCAACTCTTGCAACTCTTTTCGAAGTTTGTCATCTGAGAGTTCAGCAGCATCAACATTGAAGACATAAATAAATGGTTTGGCGGTCATCAATTGCAATTCTTTGATTTCGCTAATATCCATTTTCGATCCGTAGAGCAATTTTCCTTCATTCAAGATTGCCTGCGCCTCTTTTGCGGCAGCAATAACATGAACGCGATCTTTATTAACTCGGGCTTCTTTTTCTAACCGCGGAATTGCTTTCTCAATTGTTTGCAGATCGGCTAAACAGAGTTCAGTTGCAATGGTCTCAATATCCTTGGCTGGATCTACGGCGCCATCGACATGAACAACATCTTCATCTCGAAAGACTCGGATGACCTGGCAGATGGCATCGCTCTCGCGAATGTTGGCCAGGAATTGGTTTCCTAAGCCTTCACCGACGGAAGCGCCGCGGACAATTCCAGCGATATCCACGAAGGTGACCGGAGCAGGTAAAAGTTTTTCGGAACCAAAAATCTTTGCCAGTTCGGCCAACCGAGGTTCGGGAACTGCCACGATGCCAGTATTTGGCTCAATAGTGGCAAAGGGATAGTTGGCTGCCAGGACGTTATTTTTCGTCAGGGCATTAAAGAGGGTGGACTTACCGACGTTGGGTAGTCCGACAATTCCAATAGATAGGCTCACGAGGAGTAGAGCCTACGCGTGATTGTCACCTCTTCCTGCCACGATAGGGCTATGAATTCAGGCATAGCAATCCTTCTTGGAATGATCGTAGGCCTCGCCTTAGGCGTTTTGATCGGAATCTTGCGCTCGAAGGTGAAATCTCAAGAGAGTGCGGCTCAAATCGCCACGCTCAACGCCAACGTCCAGACCCAGATGGCCAATATCGCTGCCGAGCAAGCCCGGGCTTCCCTCTTGGCTTCGCAACTGAGTGCGCTTTCGAACGAGAACGCCCAAAATATTCGCCTGGATGAAACCTTAAAAGCGGTCAACGAGAATATGGCCACCCTCACGGCGCAATCACGCGATGCCGAACTCAACCGAGTAAAGGCCGAAGCCGGACTTAAAGAGCAGATGGAAAATATGAAGGTAGGTAATGAAAGTTTGCTCTTGGAAACTGCAAAGTTAGCTGGAGCACTTTCCAATCCCGCTACTCGCGGAAAATATGGCGAGACCCAATTGGAACGACTTTTGGAAGATTCTGGCCTGTTGGAAGGCATTCATTTCTTCAAACAAGATTACCGAACCACCGATGCCCGGATCAGCAAGCCCGATATCAAGATTGCCATTCCGGGTGGTGCAGAAATCTTCATCGATTCTAAATTCCCGTTCGACCGCTTCATAGAGGGCATCGTTGAGACCGACAAAGTAAAGCGAAGCGAATTCATGCAAGCCCACGCGAAAGATTTGATGGGCCATGTCAATGCACTTGCCAAACGCGGTTACTCGGAGATCTCGCAGTCTCCGGATTACGTAGTTCTCTTCGCGCCATTCGAATCCATTCTTTCGGAGGCGATGGAGGCCGATCCTTCACTTCTCAATAAGGCATTCGAAAAAGGGGTCACCATCGCAACACCCACAACCATGATGGCGTTACTTCGTACAGTGGCATTTGTATTTAACCAATCCGATATGGCGCACAACGCGGCTGCCATTACTGAACTTGCTGGTGAACTTCTCAAGCGGGTAGGGCGCGTCCATCAGAAGATCGCCAAACTTGGACAATCTATAAAATCCACTGAGGGCGCATATAACGACCTCATCCAAAGTGCCGAAGAGAACATGCTCCGTCCGGCCCGAAAGATGGTCTCGCTAGGAGTACCAGCCACATCGAAATTAAAGGCGATTGATGCGATAGAAGATGACCTCCGGATCATCAAGATTGCCGGTGGCGACACTCCCTTGGAACTGGAAGCCGCCCTACTAGATGATGATGAAGATTCCGATTCGGAACTTAGCGACTAAATAAGGGAGAATACGAACCATGACCGCGGATTTAAAGGCGCTGCCCAAGCCAATCAAAGGACCGGGACTAACCGTTCCTGGCGTGATTGTCCTGCAGTTTCTGCTGATCCTGCTGGCCGAATTCATTGAGTATCGATTCACCAAAGTTGGCGTCATAACCGGGGTTGCCTTGCTTATCGCCTTTGCTGGTGGACTCTACCTAGGACGCAACGGAACTTCGTATTCAGCGGTTGTTAATCCGCCAATATCATTTCTAGTCGCGACAATTTTTCTGATGATTACCGTTGGCGGAGTCGGATTAAAAGTCACAAAAATTGGTTTGGATTTAGTAACCAGTTTGGCTGGGGTCGCACCATTTCTGGTGATCGGCGCCGGAATCGGCTGGATCATTCACCTTCTTAAAATGCGCAGCGAAAATCGTAAAACTTCGAAATCAGTGTGATTCGTTTAACCCAGCTTGGCGAAGATCTTTTCGCAACTCTGGTGGGATGGCAAAAAGTAAATGCTCTTCCATTGCAGTAACGGTTTCCACATCGGAAAAACCGCGCTCTGCCAACCACTTCAATAAATCGCTTACTAATATTTCCGGCACTGATGCGCCACTAGTAACCCCAATAGTCTCTACGCCAACCAACCATTCTTCTTTTACCTCTGCCGCAAAATCCACTAAGTAGGCGGCTTTGGCGCCATATTCCAAGGAAACTTCAACTAGACGGACTGAGTTCGAAGAGTTCACTGAGCCTACGACAATTACTAAATCCGATTCGGGCGCAATCTTTTTAATGGCAACTTGGCGGTTTTGGGTCGCATAGCAAATGTCATCGCTAGGTGGGTCCATCAAATTTGGAAAACGCTTACGAAGTCCAGCGACCGTGGCCAGAGTTTCATCAACGCTTAGTGTGGTCTGTGACAACCAAGCGACTTTGTTGGGATCGCGTACTTGAACTTTATCTACGGCTTCTAAACCATCGACAACCACCACATGAGCAGGTGCTTCACCAGCAGTACCTTCTACTTCTTCATGGCCTTCATGGCCAATCAAAAAGATATCCAAATCCTCTGAAGCAAATCGCTTTACTTCATGATGAACTTTGGTCACCAACGGACAGGTTGCATCGATAGTTTTTAAATTTCGCTCGGCTGCATGGGCATGCACTGCTGGCGAGACACCGTGGGCAGAGAAGACCACAATTGAACCTTCTGGAACTTCATCGGTTTCCTCTACAAAGATCGCGCCACGGGCTTCTAAGGTGGCCACAACATGCTTGTTATGAACGATCTGCTTGCGGACATAGACAGGTGCTCCGTAGAGCTCCAAGGACTTTTCCACCGTGACAACGGCGCGGTCAACGCCAGCGCAGTATCCACGCGGCGCGGCAAGGAGAACTCTTTTAGCCATGTCGGCAATCCTATTAGGATCGATCCATGCTCGAAACTTCAAGTGAAAATCCGGTCCCAGTCCGCGTCATTTCGCAGTCGATTGGTGAATACCTGGCCAAACTGGGTCCAGTCTGGATTGAAGGCGAACTCTCCGAGGTCACGGTCAGACCCGGCGCCCCCATGGTCTTCATGAGACTTCGAGACGTCAGTGCCGATATGAGCCTTTCCATTATGTGCCACAGGTCAGTATTGGATGCGGTTCAACCTTTGGCCCAAAATGCTCGGGTCGTCATGCATTCCAAAGTTTCTTGGTATTCGAAAAATGGTTCACTCTCGCTCAATGTCAAAGAGATTCGACAAGTCGGTGTCGGTGAATTATTGGCTCGCTTGGAACATCTGAAATCGGTTTTAGCGGCTGAAGGTTTATTCGACACTGACCGAAAGCAATCGTTACCTTTTTTACCAAAAGCAATTGGATTGATTTGCGGCAGAAATAGCGATGCCGAAAAAGATGTAGTTGAAAATGCCAAACGACGTTGGCCTGCAGTCAGATTTGAAATCCGCGAAGTTGCGGTGCAAGGTGCCGCTGCGGTGGTCGAAGTCTCTACGGCTCTAAAAGAGTTAGATGCCAATCCAGATGTTGAAGTCATCATCATCACCAGAGGTGGCGGTTCCTTTGAAGACCTACTTCCGTTCTCAGACGAAGGTTTAGTTCGCTTGGTAGCTGGTGCCAAAACCCCAATTGTCAGCGCCATTGGCCATGAAAAGGATGCACCTCTTTTGGATTTGGTAGCCGATTGGCGGGCTTCGACGCCGACCGATGCTGGAAAAAAAGTTGTCCCAGATATGGCCGAAGAGTTGCAGAAAATTACCAACCTTCAACAACGTGCCTTTAGAACCATCGCTAGTTTGCTCACCTTTGAAAAGTCACGAATTACTGGACTGCGCGATCGCCCGGTCCTGCAAGACCCCTTCACTTTAATTTCCTCGCGGCGCGAAGTTATCTCCGGTTTATTAGATCGCAGTTTCCGCAGCACCAGCGCCCGGCTACTACTGGGGCGGGAAGAGATTTCAAATCTCAATTACCAAGTCCGGGCCCTCTCCCCACAAGCTACTTTGGATCGTGGCTATGCCGTCGTCCAAAAAAGTGATGGCCAAATCCTGCGAAATCCAAAGAATGTGATTTCAGGCGAAGTGATCAAGATTCGCCTTGCCGAAGGCGAACTGGCGGCATTAGCGGAGTAGATTACGAATATGGTTGAGAAGAAAATTTCCTATGAAAGCGCTCGTGATGAACTCGTAGAAGTTGTTTCACAATTAGAAAGTGGTGGCGCCACTTTAGAAGAGTCACTAAAGCTCTGGGAGCGTGGCGAAGTCCTCGCCAAGATCTGCCAGGAATGGCTAGATGGTGCGCAAGCAAAACTGGATGCGGCCCGGCCCTCACAATCGGAGCCTTCAGATGCCTGAGTTCAATTATCGCGACCTGCTGCCGCTTGCCGCAGACACCACCGAATATCGACTACTGACCACCGAAGGCGTATCTACCTTTACCGCGCAGGGCATGGAATTTCTGCATGTCGATGGTTCGGCAATTGAAACCTTGACCAGTACCGCCATCCATGACATCTCCCATTATTTGCGCACTGATCACTTGACCCAATTGGCAAGCATTTTGGACGATCCAGAAGCCTCCCCCAACGATCGCTTCGTCGCCCTAGATTTGCTCAAGAATGCCAATATTGCTGCCGGAGGCATCTTGCCAATGTGCCAAGACACGGGAACAGCGTTAGTCATGGGCAAGAAAGGCGAACGCACTCTGACCTCAAGCAAGGATGAAGAGAACGTCGCCAGGGGCGTTTATGAAGCATTTACCACGCTAAACCTTCGATATTCGCAGATGGCTCCAGTCACCACCTGGGATGAAAAGAACACCGGAAATAATTTGCCGGCTCAAATTGAAATTTACTCAGATAAAGAGCATGCCAATGAATACAACTTCCTCTTCATTGCCAAAGGTGGTGGAAGCGCCAATAAGTCCTTCCTCTATCAAGAGACCAAAGCGATTCTCAATCCCACTTCGCTCATGAATTGGTTGGATGAGAAGTTGCGCTCTTTGGGAACCGCAGCCTGCCCTCCGTACCACTTGGCAATTGTCATTGGCGGGACTTCTGCTGAATTCACCTTGAAGACGGCAAAGCTGGCCAGTACTCATTACTTAGATTCGCTCCCTACCTCCGGAGATGCACAAACTGGTCATGGTTTTCGAGATTTGGATTTAGAGGAAGAAGTTCTCAAGCTCACCCGCACCTTGGGAATTGGTGCGCAATTTGGTGGAAAGTATTTCTGTCACGATGTCCGGGTAGTTCGATTGCCACGACACGGCGCCTCCCTGCCGATAGCAATCGCGGTCTCCTGTTCGGCAGACCGACAGGCGAAGGGAAAGATCACCAAGGATGGCGTCTTCCTGGAAAAGTTGGAGCTGGAGCCAGCCCACTTTTTGCCAGATACCACCGACCAACATCTAGATGATGAAGTTGTGAAAGTAGACCTCAACGCCCCTATGGCCGATATTTTGAGAGAGCTTTCCAAATACCCAGTCAAGACTCGGCTCTCCCTGACCGGAACTTTGGTAGTCGCCCGCGATATCGCTCACGCCAAAATCAAAGAGCTCCTAGATGCCGGCCAGCCGATGCCGGAGTATTTCCAGAAATATGCTGTCTATTACGCAGGACCGGCCAAGACCCCGGTGGGCTATGCCTCAGGCTCCTTTGGACCGACCACTGCTGGTCGAATGGATTCCTATGTTGATCAATTCCAGGCCGCTGGCGGATCCATGATTATGTTGGCCAAAGGCAACCGCTCCAAGGCGGTCACCCAGGCCTGCCAGAGCCATGGCGGTTTCTATTTGGGCTCCATTGGCGGACCTGCGGCTCGGTTAGCCCAAGATTGCATAAAGAAGGTAGAAGTTCTGGATTATCCGGAGTTTGGGATGGAAGCGATCTGGAAGATTGAGATCGAAGATTTCCCCGCCTTTATCGTCGTCGATGACAAGGGCAATGATTTCTATGCCGAAACTTCAAAGCCAATTTCGATTGGCGTACGTCCGGTCTAGTTTTTCTAGGAAGAACGGTTTAGTAGTAACCGCTCCAACGTTTGTGAGCCAGAGCCTTACAAGGCGTTCCATAGCGAACCTTGACGTAGTTCAGACCCCACTTGATTTGGGTAACCGGGTTGGTTCGCCAATCCGTGGCAATACTTTCCATCTTTGTGGCAGGTAGCGCCTGCGCAATTCCGTGGGCACCAGAGAGTTTGTTGCGAGCCTTGTAGTTCCAATGGCTTTCGCTATTCCAAAGCGCGGTAAGACAGCTGACCTCTTTGGTATTCCATTTGTACTTTGCCGCAATCAAAACCTTGGCAACTATTTTTGCCCCTCGTGGCGTCTTAGCCAAGGCAACTTGCTTGAGCGCAACCGAGACGAAGGCCATCTCTCGGGCATTAACTGAAGCTACTCCAGAGAAGTCGATCATGATTGGAGAAGTTGGCGCGACGACTACTTGGGAAATCGGGTTAGTTGAAGGTTCAACCACTGGCAGGGCATCAGCACCGGGGTCAGTGACCGGGGCTTGGAGAACGGGAGCGGATTGATCAACCGATGTTGAGGTGTCCGGCAGGGTCACTAGCTTTTCAAAAGCGACCTGAGCGAAGGTGGTGTCGACCGAAGAGATCATCCAAATCAGAAAGGCGATGCCGACGGGCATGTAGCTCTTTCGAATATGAAATAACTTAAACATCGGTTCACCTCCACTTCCACAACTCGTTACTCAACACATCTTCCGGACCAATTTAGTCACACAACAACCTGCCCTAATCAAGGGCTAAGGGTTATTGGGGAGGGTTAAAGAATGTCAGCCGATACCAGCACGGGCAAATCAAAACCTGCTTAGCGTCGAAATTAAATTATTTTCACAGGAAAAGCGAAAATTAAAGTATCAGGTGGTGCGCAGGAAAATCCTATTTGTCCGTTATGCCCTCTAGTCCGTTATGTCCGATTTTTTATCCGCACAAAGGTGACAATCAGCCTTGGAAGTTAATTGGCTCTTCCAGCATCTCGGTGACCAGGGCGGCAATTTGAGAGCGCTCGCTCCGGGTTAAAGTGACATGTGCGAAAAGTGGATGACCTTTTAGCGATTCCACAACAGCAACAACACCGTCATGACGACCAACGCGCAAGTTATCTCGTTGGGCAACATCGTGGGTCAAAATAACTCGAGATCCTTGTCCAATTCTGGAGAGAACGGTCAACAAAACTCCGCGCTCTAAGGACTGGGCTTCATCGACAATGACAAAAGAGTCATGAAGTGATCGTCCGCGAATGTGGGTCAGTGGTAGCACTTCAATAAGTCCGCGTTCGACGATTTCATCAATGACATGTTCGCTCACCAAGGCACCTAAAGTGTCGAAAACTGCTTGCGCCCACGGTGACATTTTTTCACTTTCCGAACCAGGCAGGTATCCGAGCTCCTGACCACCCACGGCATAGAGTGGTCGGAAGATAACGACCTTCTTATGTTGTCGTTTTTCCAAGACCGCTTCTAAACCGGCACAGAGTGCCAGCGCACTTTTTCCAGTTCCAGCTCGGCCGCCCAAGGAAACAATTCCAATCTCATTATCTAGAAGAAGATCCAGGGCAATCCGCTGTTCGGCACTGCGGCCATGAAGTCCAAAGGCGGCCCGATCTCCTCGAACCAGTTGGATGGTCTTTCGGGGAGTCACTCGGGCGAGCGCGCTTCCCTTTTCGGAGTGCATAACGATCCCGGTATGGCAAGGGTGGATCGCCCCCAGTTCATGAACAACCTCATCATTTTCGTAGAGGGAATCGATAACCGAATGACCGACATCTACCTCCACCATCCCGCTCCATCCGCTGGTCAAGGCCAGCTCGGCGCGGTACTCCTCCGACTCCACTCCCACTGAAGATGCCTTGACTCGCAGGGGCAGGTCCTTCGTAACCAGAACCACCTCGCGGCTCTCGGCCATCAAGTTCCGGGCAATTGCCAAGATTCGGGAATCGTTGGAGCCATCTCGCAAGAATCCGGCCGGGAGCGAACTCACATCGGAATGATTGAGCTCGACCTTTACCGTGCCACCCAGGTCGTTAATTTTGATGGGTTCATCTAGTCGACCGTGGGAAACTCGCAGGTCATCTAAGGTCCGAAGCGCAGCTCTAGCAAAATAACCCAGCTCTGGATGATCGCGTTTGGTTTCTAACTCCCCGATAACCACGATGGGAATAATTACTTCATGCTCGGCGAATCGACCAAGCGCAACCGGGTCCGCAAGCAGGACACTGGTATCCAATACATAAGTCTTACGACCGCTCTTTTGGCTCTTTGCCAAGTGCTTGGACTCGCAATCTCTGTAGTTGTGATCGGGAATAGAAACACTTACAAGGTAGAACTGGCGGGAGCTTTTCCTTTGGCGACACGCGCAAGGCGAAAGTTAATTTCTAGTTATTAAAGCCCAAAGCGCCTGTGACTCGCAACAACTGTCACAGCCCAAAACGCCTGTGACGTTGAGCAAAGTCCCGCAGCGCTCTCAAAAAATCAACCCTTCGAAAGTCGGGCCAATATGCCTCGCAGAAATAGAACTCTGAATTTTCACTCTGCCAGAGCAGGAAGCCGCCCAAGCGCTGCTCCCCCGAGGTCCTAATAACCAACTCTGGATCTGGTAATCCAGCGGTGTAGAGATGACTTCCGATCTCATCCACCGATATTGCTTCGGCAATTTCCTGAGGGCTCTTTCCCAATTTGGTTTTTTCGATAATCAAGTTTTTCACCGCATCGGCAATCTCAGAACGGCCGCCATAACCAATTGCGACATTGACGTGAACACCTTTGATGCCCTTTGTAGCCAGGGCTACATCGGCTAATTGTTTTTGCAATGTGGCTGGCAATAATTCAAGAGATCCCACTGGGCGAATTTCCCAACGTTTTCTAGAAGCCAAATCATCAACGGTTGCTCCAATGATGGCCAGCAATGGTTCCAACTCTTCTGGGGCACGACTGAGGTTTTTATTGGAGAGCAACCACAAGGTAACTACTTTTACTTGCGCCTGCTCACACCAATCCAACAACTCAACAATTTTGGAGGCACCTACCTGATGTCCTCTGGCCGATGAAGTGTCACCACTTTCAGACGGGTTTGCCTTGGACCAGCGACGATTGCCATCCAAAATAACGCCAACATGGGCTGGGGTTTGCTGAAAATCCAATTGGCGAAGCAACCGACGTTCATAAAGTGGGTATATGACGCTCTTTATTGCCGGTTTTACATATCGCTTCAGAATAATTTTCATTGTTAGTTGCGAAATCTAGTTTTGCGGATACTTCAATCGATATTCATTAACGGCACGGCGTTCGGCGATGAATGAAGCTACTGGAAGTGTCCCTGCCAAAATAAAAGCGATTGTGGCTGGGAAACTCTTTCTAGATTTAATGCTGTAGTGAAATGCGGTTAAGACATAAAGCGGATATGTATATCCATGCACCAGGGCAATCCAGACCAACTTATCTTGGAGACCAGTATTGTGCGAAAAGATATGAATTGGCACTTGCACGAACCAAAGGAGCAAGGACATAACGCCGGCCCATATGGCCATTATTCGAAATCGAAGCAACGCATTGGTCAATGATTTATTGGGAACTTGAGCACTCATGGTTGAACCTTACTTTCTCTGGCTGAAAGAATTGGTGCGGCTAGCACTAGTAGCGCTAGAAACCACCAAATAAATACATATGAAATATGTTGCCAATAGAAGCCAGCAATCTGACCTTTGGCTGGGGGTGCTGCGATTCGAGTAAATGAAATCGGGCTGCCCGCTGCTGACTTTTCCGAAGTTGCAACAACATACCCATCGAAGAGGTCGAGGTTGGCGGTTCCAGCAACCAAGGCTGGATCAATTCGTGACAAATGGGAAGCATCGCCATTGGTGTGATCATCGGTCTGCCGCGGATTTAGTCGGCCTTCAATAGTGACCTGACCATCCGGCAATGGTTCACTGCCGGTGCCCACGCCACGAACCACCAAGATAGCCTCGCTTGAAGCAGGAGAGTTCGCTGACACATCAACTTGGAAAAGTCCCACCACCAATGTGACCACTTGCGCCTCTGCTGGGGTGTTGGCAGCCAAGGGAATACCTTTTTGATAGTCGGCCTGATAACTCTTTAAATATCTTCCCGAAAATCTGACCAATCTATTAATAGCCAAAGCACCAAGGTTCGCTCCCGGCGCAGCGATGGTACTCAAGGTGACTATTGGCAGTTCCGGCTTCGGGCGATTTAGTCGGGCAACTTCTTGAGCCCGGTGTAATTGCCAGACTCCTAATTCAACGAAGGCGCCAGCAAGACAGAGGACAAGCAGGCCAGTGCTGATTAAGCGATTCCGCTTACTCGCCATCATTACGATTTTGCAAGCGCTTGTAGCGACGATAGAAACTCACCAAGAGCAAGGTGACCCCTATGGTCAGGACAATCATGGTGAGCGAACCGGCGAGACCAACATCTACTGATTGATTGGAAGACATGTTCTTATTATTGCCTAGACTTCTTACTTGTGAGCCAAGAGAATTTCACCGACCCCTTTCTACGAGACAGATATGGAATAAAAGACCGTAATCGGCCGGCTTGGGTCTATCCCGCGATCACGGTGGCGGTGGTGGGTGGCAGTTGGCTCTTCTGGAGTGCCAATCACTATTCCCACCCGGAAACCCGAAGTTCGCTCGTTTCCTTCGCCGCCACGGATACCAGGAGCATCCAGGTCACCTATTCGTTGGTATTCAAGAGCAAAAACCTGGCCCACCAATGTCGACTCATTGCCCGCGACTATTCGGCCAATGTTGTCGGCGAACTCACCGATTCCATCCCAGCTGGGGTGCGCTCCATCACCCGAACGGTGGCCATCCCGACTCGCCTTAAGGCCGTTAACGCGGGAATCGAATCCTGTCGGCCGTAGTTGACCTAGAACTAGTAACCTTCACCCTTATGAGCAACCCAACCCAAACGTGGCTGACCCAAGATGCCGCCGATCGCCTCCGGGCTGAACTTGCCGAACTTGAAGGTCCAAAGCGCACCGACATCATTAAGAAGATTGAGGCTGCTCGGGCTGAAGGTGACCTCAAAGAAAATGGCGGCTACCACGCAGCGCGAGAAGAGCAAGGCAAGATCGAAGGCAGAATCCGACAGCTCAAGCACATGTTAGATAACGCCCACATTGGCACTCCACCTCCCAGCGAATCTGGCATCGTCGGATTGGGGATGATGGTCACCATCGATATGGGCGGGGACGAAATGAAATTTCTGCTCGGTTCCCGTGAGATTGTTTCTGCCGACATGGATATCGATGTCTACAGTGAAAAATCACCGTTAGGCAAAGCCGTTTTCGGAGCCAAGGTCGGAGAGACCGTGACCTACTTGGCGCCCAATGGAAAGAACATCAGCGTCGCAGTGTTAGAAGCGCAGTTTTTCGCCTAACTAAATTGCTGGTGAATTACTTCGAGGCCGCGTTCTTATATTTTCGCACGCTCAGTGGCAGAAAGACCGCCACAATCAAGGCCATATAAATCAAGGACATCCAAAGTGGATGCTCGCTGGGCCAAGAACTGGCCGTGGCACCAAACTTATTTGGCGTTCCAAAGAGTTCACGGCAACCGGCCACCATTGTGGAGACGGGATTCCATTCGGCGAAATATTGCAGCACCCGCGGCATGCCTGTTGTGGGAGCAAAAGCGTTAGATAAAAAGGTCAATGGGAAGACTGAGATAAAGACCAAGTTCTGAGCAACCCGAGCTTCTCTAACGGAGAGCCCAATGAGAACACCGATCCACGACATAGCGAAACCAAAGAGCAGGAGAAAAAAGAAAGCCAGGGTGACTTTCACAATTCCCGATGATGGCCGCCAACCAACGGCAAAGCCCACCAGCCCCATCACAACTAAGGTGACAATGTTTTGAGTTGAATCACCCAGGGTCCTTCCGATAACAACTGCGGACCTGGCAATAGGTAAGGAACGGAAGCGATCTATCAAACCTTTTTGCATATCTTCGGCTAGTCCAACGGCAGTACCGGCCAAGGTAAAGGCAACGGTCTGAACAAAGATTCCTGGCATAAGCAGTTGAACATAACCACCAGGAACGCCGGCCGAAATGGCGCCACCAAAAACATATCTAAAGAGAAGGACGAACATTGCCGGTTGGATGATTGCGAAAATAAGGACTTCAGGAACGCGGACCAACTGCAAGAGTTGGCGCTTAGTGATGATTAGACAATCAACAATTGTTTCAATCATTTTTCACCTCTTCGGCAATATGACCTGTGAGCGAGATAAAGACGTCATCTAACGAAGGCCGCTTAAGAGCGATATCTAATGGATGGATTTGTTGTTCATCCAGAGCCCGCAAGATTCGAATGAGCGATGCACCGCCATCCGTTACTGGCGCCGTTATTCGGCGCATACTTTCATCGATGTGCGGCGGGACACCCAGAGTTGTTGCGACTAGTTCGGTAGCGCGAGCTACAAATTGTGCCTCAACCACCAGCTCTAAGCGCTCGCCACCGACCGTACTCTTCAATTGATCTGAAGTTCCGCGAGCAATAACTTTGCCATGATCAATAACTGCGATGTCATCGGCTAATTGATCTGCTTCTTCCAGATATTGAGTCGTAAGGAGAAGGGTGACGCCACCTTTGACTAGTTCGTCGATGACTCCCCACATCTCCTGGCGGCCACGTGGATCCAGACCGGTAGTGGGTTCATCGAGGAAAAGAACTTTTGGCTTAATTATCAGCGATGCCGCTAAATCCAGCCGCCTGCGCATACCACCGGAATAAGTTCGAATCGGGCGCTTAGCAGCGTCAGTGAGTGAGAATCGTTCTAGTAATTCGGTTGCTCGCGCTTTCGCCGCGGTTCCCGAGAGGTGATAGAGGCGACCGAACATGGTCAAGTTATCCCAGCCAGTTAAAGTTTCATCCAGCGCTGCGTACTGACCTGACAGTCCAATGATTTGGCGAACTTGATCCGGATGTTCAGTGACATCGATGCCACCAACCAGCGCGCGCCCTGAGTCTGGGTTCAACAACGTAGCAAGAATACGAACCGTCGTGGTTTTCCCAGAGCCATTAGGCCCGAGCAAGGCTAAGACCGTGCCTTCTTCAACATCTAGGCTCAGATCATCAAGCGCTTTGACCTGACCTTTGGGATATGTCTTTGTGAGATTTTCGGCAAGAATACTTTTCACCGTTAAACCATAGCCCTAATGCCATTACCGGCGCATATCCAAGATTTGATGAAGTAACGTAGGCGAGACCGTAGTAAACTGATCGTTGAAAGTTCAATGATTTCCCCGATTTATTTTTAGATAATCGCGCCGAAAAGAACGTAGAAGGGTTTTTAATGTCGCAACCGAAAACAGGACCGCTGACTCACAAAGAAATCATGGTGGTCCTCAGTGGACTCATGATGGGCATGCTACTAGCAGCACTGGATCAAACCATTGTTTCCACTGCCCTCAAAAAGATTGTCGAAGATTTCAGCGGACTTAATCATTACACCTGGGTGGTCACCGCTTATTTACTAACATCGACCGCATCAACACCGCTTTACGGAAAGATTTCCGATCTGTATGGCCGCCGCCCAGTATTTCAATTTGCGATCGTTACCTTTCTTATTGGTTCCTTCCTTGCCGGTGCTTCACAAAGCATGACTCAATTAATCGCCTTCCGTGCCATCCAAGGTCTGGGAGCTGGCGGTTTGATGAGCCTTACCTTCGTGATCATTGGCGACATTATTTCTCCACGTGAGCGAGGTCGTTATCAAGGTTACTTCGGCGCAGTCTGGGGCTTGTCCTCTGTTGCTGGTCCACTACTTGGTGGCTTCTTCTCGGACCGCACCAGCCTCTTCGGTGTTACCGGTTGGCGTTGGATTTTCTACATCAACCTACCGTTCGGAATTGCTGCGTTAGTTATTACTTCAGCAGTGCTTCATATTCCTAAAGTTAAGCGCGAACACAAGATCGATTATTTAGGTGCGCTACTTATGGTTCTTGCAGTGTGTTCCATTCTGTTGGCCGTCTCTGTCTATGGACCACAAAATGGCTGGAAAGATTCCAAGACAATTATGTCCTTGGTCGGCGGTTTGATTTTGGCTTTAGCTTTTCTATGGCAAGAATCCCGCGCTCCAGAACCTATTTTGCCATTGCGCTTATTTAAGAATCACACTTTCTCCATAACATCTTTGCTCGGCTTCGTTATCGGTGGCGGAATGTTTGGCGCCATTGTTATGTTGCCTCTCTACCTGCAAGTTGTAAAAGGCGACTCAGCTACTACTGCTGGATTGAAATTGATTCCATTGATGCTCGGCATTGTTTCTATGTCAATCTTCAGCGGAAAGATGATCAGCAAGCATGGTCATTACAAGCGCTATCCAGTTGCTGGTCTTGCAATCATCACCGGTGGCATTATGGCAATGACTACTTTGAACGAAACCACACCATTTTGGCGACTCTCCATCTTCGCAATTTGCGTAGGTGCTGGTTTGGGTCTGAGCATGCAGACCATTGTTATTGCGCTCCAGAATGCCGTCGAATTCCGTGACTTGGGCGTTGCAACCAGTTCGAATACCTTCTTCCGTTCCCTGGGAAGTGCTTTCGGAACTGCACTCTTTGGTTCCATTTTTAGCAACCGCGCTGCACACTACATTCAAAGCGGTTTGGCCGGATTGGCGGCAAAGGATCCGAAGGCGTTAGCTGATGTTCCTGCTGGCGCGTTAAAGCAGATCACTAACAACACCTCGGTGCTGAAGACTTTGCCACCTGCTGTTAGAGATTCGATCTTGCACTCCTTCGTCCAGTCCTTCCATGTGGTCTTTTATGCTGCAGCTCCAGTAACTGCTCTTGGCTTTGTTATTGCGCTCTTCCTACGGGAAACGAAATTGCGAACCGGCGCCGAACATCATGCTGCTCAGACCGAAGCTGCCGGCGAGGCCCTCGGTTAAAACTTCTAAAGAAAACCGACTACCGAAAGAAGTAACTGTTCTTTCGGTAGTCGGTTTTTTTGTCGCCGTAGGATATGGCCTGATTATTCCCGCCATTCCACTTTTCGCTCGCACCTTTGGCGTTAATAAAACAGCCATCGGCTTGATCATCTCTGCTTTTGCCATGTCTAGGTTTAGTTCCGGATTAGTATCGGGTCGATTGGTAGATAAATTTGGCGAACGGAAAGTATTAGCTGTTGGACTGTTTTTAGTAGCCATCTCTTCCTTGGCCTGCGGCCTGGCCAACAGTTACATTCAACTATTAGTTTTTCGAGCGGCTGGCGGTTTGGGATCTTCCATGTTTTCCGTTTCGGCGAGCGCCCTGCTCATGCGATCAGTCACAGACGCCCAACGCGCTCAAGCGCAATCTTTTTATAACAGCGGTTTTCTTCTAGGCGGAATTGCTGGTCCCGCGTTCGGTGGAATCCTCAGCGCTATTTCGCTGCGCTCCCCTTTCTTTGTTTATGCTGCAACCCTTTTGATGGCTTCATTTACGGCAACAACCTTCCTGAAGGAAAAACATCTGGGTCGCAAGATTCAAGAAATTCAGGATCCAACAAACCGAATTACAATTCGGGATGCATTGAAGAGCTATCCCTATCGAGTGGTGCTTGTCATTGTTTTCTTAAGCAACTGGACCCTCTTTGGACTTCGAAGTTCCATATTGCCGCTCTTTGTGACGGAAAAACTTCACTCCACAACCTCCATGGTGGGATTTGGTTTCACGGTTTCAGCGCTAGCCCAAGGAGCACTTCTCATCTTTGCTGGAAAAGTATCCGATCATCGTGGCCGACGCTTTTCGATTTTGGTGGGAACTTCTTTTCTCTTGGGAGCCCTATTTGCATTGATAACGGCTACTCATGTCTCCTTCTATTTCCTGGCCATGATTCTCTTCGGTCTAGGTGGCGCTTTCATCGGAACCGCGCCAGCAAGCATCGTGGGTGATTTGTTTGGTGGCAGAGGTGGACAAGTCATAGCACTCTTCCAAATGGCCGGTGACGCCGGAATGATCGTGGGACCAATCGTCCTTGGAACGCTCACCGACTTAATTTCCTATCGGGCCGCATTTATCGCAACGGCCGTTATCTTTTCCTCGGCTCTTATTCTGGCGGCCACATTGAAAGAACATTCCGGACCTAAAAAAGGCAAATAGGAAGTGGGCCTGCACTGTGCAGACCCACTTCTTATACTTTACTAATCCAGAGTTTTAGTCCCGACGAAGGATTGAAATCAATCGCAAGATTTCAAGATATAGCCAGACAACGGTAACCATTAAACCAAAACCAGCACGCCATGATTCTTCGTGTGGTGCTCCGGCCTTGATCATCTTGTCGATCTGATCGAAATCTAAAATCAGGAAGAAGCTAGCTAGAGCAACTCCGCCGACTGCCAATAACAATCCAAGTCCAGAGACTCCGTAGAATCCGTAACCTTGACCGACGCCGAATATGGCACCAACCATACTGACCAGACTTAAGACCAAATAACCAACCATTGCACCCATAACAACGCGAGTGAATTTTGGAGTTACTCGGACGCGCTTGCTGCTGTAAAGAAACAAGACGCCAGCAAAAGCTGCCAGAGTTCCAATGATTGCTTGGGAAACGATTCCTGGATAGGCACTTTCATACATGTGACTGAGGACGCCTAATGCCAAGCCCTCAAACGCTGCATAAGCAATTACTAGCGGTGGCTTGATGGTCTTGCTAAAAGTATTAACCATAGCCAGTGCGAATCCACCAAACATGCCAAGGAGGAGGAATCCATTGCTGAGGTTGTAGTACCAAGCTGCACTACCCGTGGCCACCAAGATGACAAAGAGCATCCCGGTACGAGCGACGACATCTTCAATGGTCATTCGCCCAGTTCGGATGGATGAAGCCGCAGGAGCGTTGTAGATCTCCTCGACGGTACGTGGTTCGGTAGTTGTTAAGGTGTTGCTATCCATAGCGGCATATCCACGACGGGAATTCGCTACCCGGCCAAAGACTGGGTTGGAACTTTGCATTACTTCTCCTCTGAGATGTTAGGTGGACCTAGATGTCTCTAGGCGGTCTTACATATTGCTCAACAAGTCTAAGGGCAAAGACATTCCACAAGCGCAGCGGGAAGGTACTTGTGGAGTTAATTTGAGCGTGAATTTCTGTGAAGAGTCTCAAAATCTTCCTAATTTGAGGGGATTTCACCGAATGAGAATCGAGGGGAATCGGTGATGAAATACTCCAAAAGGCTTAAGCGGCAGGCAACCCTGCAATAACAATATCGGTCAAAGGCAAGCGAACTCTGGGCGCCTTTTCCCGTTCAACCAAGGCGGCATTGTGAAGTTCGGCCGCAGGTGCCTGCTTACCCAATACCAAGATCGCAGTCTGGGAGAAATTGTCCGGGAGCGAATATTCGGCTTTGACTTTTTCGCGATCAAATCCGGCAATCGGGTGCACCGCAATCCCCAAGTGATTAGCTTCCACAGTCATAAATGCACTTGCTAGGCCAGCGTCGTAGAGCGCAAAGGGACGAGCTGTGCCATCTTCGTTTGTCATTACAGCGACAACCAAAATAAAGGCAGATGCCGTCGGCGCCCAGGTCGCGTTGAAACCGGCAAAGTGTTTTGCTAAATTTTCAAAGTGGGAGTCGCCTCGTTTTGCAACGATGAATCGCCACGGCTGTTGATTATTGGTTGATGGTGACCATCGTCCCGCTTCTAATATCGCGGCAATATCCAGGTCGGAAATTTCAGCAACACCGTCAAATGAACGAGGGCTCCAACGGTTAGCAATCAAAGGACTAAGGGTTACGGATGAATCGGCGGGCTTAAGCATGAATTCAGACAACCTTTTTCTCTTTTAAATCAGCGAAATGATGATTCTTCTTGAATAACCTCACCCACCGCCCAAAATATTCGCGGTTTTTGTGTGATCTGCGTTTCGTTTATGCGAAAAGGCAACCCCGATGAATCTAATCGGGATTGCCTTTGCTGGTGCGAATTACTTGCTAGATGTGGAATCTATCTGAATCAAACGACCGTGAAGCGATTTCCAATTATTCGATGCCCGCAATAGAGCCGAAAAATATAGGAAAATTGGAGATTTCCTCAGAACTAATTGTCCAGGTTTCGTAAGCGATCCATCACTTCGGGGTTGGTTGGATCATCTACAAGAATCAATTCGAGATCCTTTTTAGCTAAAGCATACTTATGCATCTTTTGATAAGTAATCGACCTTTCGAAATGCGCCCTATGAAGCGCCGCTTTTGATCGGCTCTTTTTGGCTAACGCTTGCTTCAAGCACTCCAAAGAAGCGTCAAACATTTCTTGCTCGCGAAAAGCAATACCGCGAAGAACGAGCAAGATCAGAGTTACATCATCTTCATTGGTGATGTTTGAAGTTGTATCTAGAGCTCCTGAATAATCTTTCATGCTTAACTCGACATCCGCCATGGAAATCGCAACGAGTTGAGTCGGTTCCATTTCGTGCAAGACAGCCAGTGCTTCATTATATTTTTCTTTATCTTGGAGTACTTCGACCCAGATGAAGCCCAATTGTTGTAGATCAAATATTCCTCTGGTGGAAATACCTTCACATATAGTAACAACTGGGAATATTCCAACAAAGTATTTCCTAACCAAAGGATCGCCGAAAGCAGATTCTCGAGCTGCCCAAAGTTTCTCGCCAGCATCTATCAATTTGTCCTGGTATTCATCAGCCGAAAGAATATGTACGAAGCTAAGTAAATTGAGCGGATACATTAACGAGTCATATTGCTCTCTGAGAGCTTTCGCCTTTTCCACTATTTCATGTGGGGAATATTTGTGATCCGGATCGTAAATATCCATTAGGAATCCATAAAAAGCCTTCTCGGCACTACTTGAAAATAGCGATGGTTTTGGGGAAGATTGCCCGACCGTTTGTTGTTCTTGGGCTCCGGGTTTTGGAACGGAACTATTGCGTTTAGCGCTTTGCGGGTTGATTGATTGGTAAGCATAAAGTCCGGTACCGGGAATTCCTGCCGAGATGGTTTGTCTACCTGAACTGCTCACTGTGTAATGCGCTCCCCGAGGACCGAGAGAAAGACTCGTTGAATTCTTGTTGAAATTGACGCGAAGACCAGGTGCAATCTTCAAAGATCTGCGGAATCGAATTGTCATTAGGTAAGCATTCTAAGAAGTTAGGGATTCGGCAAGTGACAATAGTGCCCCGAGTGAGGGTCGAACGTAAGACTCGATTAGTACTTGTACTTGGTTCCCACTTCTTCATTCTTTTGACTTGAGAATTTCTTTTCGCTCATCTTCTGAGAGTCCTCCCCAGATCCCGTATGGTTCTTTTGCAACCAAGGCAAATGAGCGACACTTATCTACGACTGAGCAATCAGCACAAATGGCTTTTGCGAAAATTTCGCGGTTCCGACGTCGCTCGCCTCGTTCAGCCTCCGGGTGAAAAAAGAGACCGCTCGGCATATTCGCGCATTCACCTGCGAATTGCCAATCCCAATGGTCGGCAATAGGAAGTATGGCTCGAAGCTCTGACAGTTCAACATTTGTTTGGCTTTGCTCAAGTAGAGAAACTCCAGATTCAAACATTATTAGAGACCAGAATTCCACTTAGAATAATGTAAATCAGTACCCCTAAGACCACGATACCTAATACTCGATACAGTGTCGTTCCGACCTTAGTCACTTTCCAGTCTTTTGCTCCTTCTTTTCCAAACAGTGCCAAAATCTTCAAGATTAATCCTGGCACGCTCAACAATACGAAACTCAAAAGCACATATGTGCGTGCGCTTGGATAACGTTGTTGAACCAGTATCGCCAATATATATCCGGTCAGTGTCATTACAAGCATCTCAATGATTCCTGTAGGCATCCATTTTTGAACGCCAGCTGACTTTGGAAATTTATCGGCGAAAATCCCCATCAACAAAGGCAGAGCAAAAAGTCCAACTCCGATTACTAGTTCCACCGAGAAACCAACAAACTTTCCTGCGATTACGGCGAATATAGCCACTTTGAAAACTGTTGCAAGAAACTGTTGCATGATTGTGCGTGCACGATATTCAGGTTCCAATTTAATTAGTCGCTGAGGAAATAGTCGAATTGAGATATCTTCAGCTGCAAATCGCAAAATCACCAAGCCTGTTGCCCAAAATGCAATTTCAGGGGCATGCACAGTCAACGGAAGTTGGAGACCAGACAGGCCTGGCAAGCCCAAAACTATCTGTTCCACAACCCAACCGGTAAGAATGCTGGCGAGTAAGTAGTCGGTAATACGCTCCCAAAGCGAGGTGAAATCCCAAACTTCACGTCGAAAGGGCCTGAACGCTCCTGCCACTAGTACAGGAGTGAAAGCCAACATACATACGCCCATTACGGTCAGGATCGAATTTATGGAATTTAGATGCCCCGCAAAAAGTATCGAGAGTGTAAATGCAATTGATATAAGGATCCCAGCGAATGCATCGAGAACTCCGATCGTCATCATAAGGAGAATGAAATTTAGACTGGGTGGAAGTGCCTGCTGATGAAAAACTCTCGTTGAATAACAGCCAATTGCTATCGAAATGGGATAAACCAATAATGAGAATGGTCCAAAAAGCGAACGAAGATAATTGCCGTCGGAAAGAATTCGAGTGCCCAAGGGCGAAAATCCAGATATTTTCTTACCCACTTTAGTGAAAAACCCTTCCATCTTTTGAGTAGTTGGACTCTGCCAAATTTCTGCTTTGTCTACACGACCCAATTGGGAACCGGCGACTAAAACTTCCCCTCGTGAAAGTTGGGCTAAATAACCTGGCCCATTTTCCACCGACGTGGTTGGGACTGCCTCATTTCCTAATATTTTGGTGGTCATTGCCCTCGCCCCAGTAATCAAATTAAGTGCTGCAAAAGCAATAATCACAGTGTCCGTGGTTCTATGTGGGTTTGAGAGGGGGTCATAGGTGGGAAACCCACTTCTGGATTTTGCAGTTTCTAGAACGGTCTGTGCCGCAACTCGAGTCAAATCCGGACATAAGTTGTCCCAATGGATAATGCCTTTGAAATCCTTGCAAAATAGAATTTTTCTGAGTTGAGGCTTCTGCCCCATGCCAGTTACTTCAACTTCTAAACTCTTAAATCCAGAAGTGGTCGAAGCCGGAATCATAATGTTGAGATCCTGCGCTTCGGTTTGAGTTATCGTTTGATAAAGTTGCAACGGGGGTTCTTCTGCAGCGGCAGCTAATGTTGCAAAATTGAGTAACACATAAACCACGATGAGAATTTTGTAAACCATTAGTTATCCGATCGAATAGTCACGATAATCCTCTGACCAGGAATTAGGTTTTGCATAAAGATCTGTACCGAATCAAAATTTGCCGACAAACTACAAAAGTTTGGAAAGAATTCCACATTGTCATAAAGCTTGTTTGATAACCAAGGCTTTGGTGTCACTGTTGGCTTTGGTGTCACTGTTGGCTTTGGTGTCACTGTTGGCTTTGGTGTCACTGTTGGCTTTCGTGTACTCGTGGGTGTGGGTGTGGGTGTGGGT
>CAINLV010000050.1 GCA_903850565.1 uncultured Actinomycetes bacterium | reverse complement strand
GGCTTCTTCACCACAGGCTTCTTCACCACAGGCTTCTTCACCACAGGCTTCTTCACCACAGGCTTCTTCACCACAGGCTTCTTCACCACAGGCTTCTTCACCACAGGCTTCTTCACCACGGGCTTAGTCGTTGCTTTGGTCGTTGCTTTGGTCGTTGCTTTGGTCGTTGCTTTAGTCGTGGCTTTAGTCGTTGCTTTGGTCGTTGCTTTAGTCGTTGCCGAAAGGCTGGATGACATCCCAACCAGTGAGAGCGCTACCGCAACTACAACCAATAGCGAAATTCGACTAGTGGTTCGCTTCACCGATCCGACCATTTGAAGGAGCGGATTGCAAATATGGTTCCAAGCACTATCCAAACAGAGAGCACCAATAAAGTTCTTCCAGATTCCCATGAGTGGGCAACTTCTTTGCCAGCAAAGGAATCGGGTAGAAAAACTGATCGCATTCCTTGGGTTAACCACTTAAGTGGAAATATCGAAGCGAAATCTTGCATCCATTTTGGAAGACTGGAAAAAATAAAGAAGACACCACTAAAGAATTGCAAGACGATAACTATCGGGGAAACCACTGCTGAAGCTCCGCGACCGCTCTTGGGAACGCTGGAGAACGCGATTCCCAGAATGGTGGAACAGATGCTTCCTAGGATTACCAACCACGCAAATCTCAACCAACGCTCTGCTGAGGTTGGAACATTTAAACCAAAGAGTAATGCGCCAAATACCAGAAGAAGTCCGACCTGAACTAACATCGAGACGGTAACCAAAATTATCTTTCCGATGAAGTAGGAGACCGGCGACATAGGCGTGCCTCGAAGTCGTTTTAAGGTTCCGAAATCTCGTTCCATGGGAATTGTGATCGCCAATTGCTGAAAACCAGTATTGACCAATCCCGAAGCGATCATGCCAGCAACGAAGTACTGGCTAAAAGTTACGCCAGGGGCGATGCTGTCTTTAAATACTGATCCGAAGATGAAGAGAAGCATGATGGGAAAGAGCATGGTGAAAACTACGGACTCGCGTTGTCGCAAGAATTGTTTGATTTCAATGCCGCCGCGAAGGAGCCCAATTCTTAAGATGCTTGGCTTCATGATTGATCACCTTGCCCCTCAATCATTTCCAGATACATATCTTCCAAAGTGGGCCTGCTAACGGTCAGCTCTGGTATTTCGCCATTGAATTTGCTCATAAGTTCGGCGATTGCTTGCGTAGGGGAGTCGGTCAGGATTTCTACTCGCCCGCCTTCGGAAAGATAGGCAACGCGGGCCTTGGCATCATTTCGACCGCCCAAATTTTCTGGGGTGGAAACTTCAATAATTTTTCCGTTGTTGATAACGGCAACGCGATTGGCAAGCGCTTCAGCCTCATCCAAGTAATGAGTCGTGAGCAGAATTGTTGTTCCTTCGGATTGAAGGGATTTAATTAATTCCCAAAATGCCCGCCGTGCTTCTGGATCAAAGCCAGTGGTGGGTTCGTCCAGGAAGAGAATTTCCGGTGACCCAATAATTCCCAGAGCTACATCCAAACGGCGTCTTTGCCCGCCGGATAAAGTGCGAATCTTGGCATCTGTTTTGTCGGCGAGACCGACGGCAGCGATGACTTGATCGGGATTTTTTGCTTTGGTGTAATAGTGGGAAAAATGGTGAACGGTCTCGGCCACGGTCAGATCTGCTGCATCTCCAGTGGATTGCAAAACAATTCCAATCCGGTTTCGCCAGCTGCGATCGTCGTTTCCTAAATGTCCCGGGTCAATCCCCAGAACGCTAACTTCGCCGGAATCTCGGTCGCGGTAACCTTCCAAAATTTCAACAGTAGTCGTTTTGCCCGCCCCGTTTGGACCCAAGATGGCAAAAATTTCGCCTTGGTGAACATCTAGATCGATGCCGGCGACCGCTACTTTGGCGCCATTCTTCTTATCGGCGTAAGTTTTTGTTAAGCCTCGAACGTGGATCGCAGATTGCACGGTCATATCTTGCCCTAGGTTGGTCAGGTCTGACCAGTTCGTGCGGGGCTACCAGGTAAGAAATAAGTGAATATTTAGGAAAGAATAGGGCAGTGAGCCCACGTAGAAACCATCCCAAGCGAAGAGGTCCGAAGCCAGAAGAACGGGAAATCGCCACTTCTCACGAAACTATCGAGGAACATTCAGAAGGCATATTTCGAGTGCGCAAGATCACCGGCTCTACTTCTACCAAGCCTTACCGTTGCCCTGGTTGCGATCAACTTATTCCAACCGCAACTCCTCATGTCGTGGCCTGGCTGGAAGAGGATATTGAAAGTCGTCGGCATTGGCATTCTGTGTGTTGGACTAAGCGAAATGATCGCAGACCGAAAACTGAACGAACCAGAAACGCGCCTCGATACTAATTTGGTAGCTAAAAGTTTTCTTATCCAACAACTTTCGAATGTAGGAATTTAATCAGCGTTTTAATAAAACCATCAGCGAATTTTGTTCGTTTGAAAGTTGTAAATTCAATCGGAATATTAAATCGCGTACTAACGATGGTTCTAGCGAAAGTAAATTCCATCAGCCCTTCAGGACCATGGATTCTTCCATTTCCACTGTCTTTCACTCCGCCAAAGGGAAGTGAAGCAATTGCCGCAAAGGCAATGACCGAGTTAACCGAGACCATCCCACATTTCAATTTACTGGCAATCCGATGCCCGTCTTTTCCAGACCAAACGGATGCAGCTAATCCGTAGTTGGTTCCATTTGCTAAGTCGATTGCCTCATCCATCGAAGCGACGCGGTTGATGGTCAAGGTGGGACCGAAAGTTTCTTCTCGAATAGCAAGACTATTTTCTGGGACATTGATCATGATGGTGGGATATGTGTAAGGCGGCTGCACTGAGTCCACTCCACCTACAACAAACTGTGCGCCTTTAGCCGCCGCGTCATCGATATGACTCTGAATAACGTTGAGTTGCGAAGGCATGGTTGCCGGGCCGTAGTTGATGCCTGGCTTTATTTGCTCTGCCATCTGAGTAATTTTATTTATAAATAGGTCAGCGACCTTTTCATGAACATAAACTCTTTCCGCGCCAATACAGGTTTGACCAGAATTGGACATGGCAGACCAGAGCGAATATTCGGCGGCACGATCAATATCTGCATCGGCGGCCACAATTACTGGATCTTTACCACCGCACTCCAGTACATAAGGAACCATACGGGCCGCACATGATGCCGCAACTTTCTTTGCAGTTCGAGTGGAACCAGTAAATGCAATTTTATCAACTGGGCTTTCGGTAAGAGCGGCGCCAGTTTCACCAAGACCAGTAACGATTGAAAAGACATCGGCCAATGGAGAGATGAGGTTGAAGGTGTCGCAGAGCCACTGACCAACTCCGGGTGTGTACTCACTTGGTTTAAAGACCACCGCATTGCCAGCGGCCAAGGCATAGGCGATCGAACCCATGGGCGTGAAGATCGGATAATTCCATGGACCAATCACGCCAACTACGCCATAAGGAGAGCGTTGTACTTCAGATTTCATGTTAAACATCAACAAGCCCGATGGACGAAAGGATGGGCCAAGTATTCGTTTGGCGCTCTTTGCTGCCCACGCTAAATGACCAACCGCCAGGGAAACTTCCAAAGTCGCATCGCTCAGCGGCTTTCCAGTCTCCTGCGCAACTAGAGCTCCAATTTCATCAATTCGCTTGGTCAGGACCGCGCACCACTCAAGAAGGACTTTCTTGCGGCCATCAAAACCCAGCGCACTCCATGGCCCACTTGCCGCTTGAGCCAGGGCAACCGTGGCGAAGACCTGATCTTTGGTGGCGATTGGAAACTCTTGAATGACCTTGCCGGTTGCTGGTTCGTGAGAAGTGAATGTAGTACTCATATGCTAAGACTAAACTCTCTCAAGTGAGTTCGATAATACGTTCAACGACAATTTTGCCTGCCAATCGTGCCGCCATCACCATTCACACGGAAGATGAGCTGAACCTGGTGGGAGAAGTCGCCTCGCCAAAAGGTGCCCGAGTAGCAAGCATTCTCTGCCTGCATCCTCTGCCAACTCATGGTGGAATGATGGATAGTCACATTCTTCGTAAGGCCGCTTTTCGACTGCCAGAATTAGCTGGAATTGAAGTGATTCGATTTAACACTCGTGGAACCACCAGCGAGCAGGGTACAAGCCAAGGTACTTTTGATTTCGGGGTCTGTGAAAAATACGATGTGGAAGCAGCTATCGAGTACGCATTCTCCGAAGCAAAAGTCGAGCGACTCTGGGTGGTGGGATGGAGTTTTGGCACAGATCTGGCGCTTAAATACGCCAGAGACCCACGCATCGAAGGGCTGATTTTGTTAAGCCCGCCGCTTCGAAGCAGCGAACCAGAAGACCTTCTTTTTTGGGCAGCGGATGGCCGGCCCATCACCGCTTTAGTCCCAGAGTTTGATGAGTTCTTAAAACCCGCAGAGGCCATAGTGAGATTTAGCGCGATTCCGCAAATAGAGATTATCGCCGTTGAAGGCGCAAAGCACCTATGGGTGGGGGAGCCTTCGGTCTACCGAGTTCTCAATGAAATTACTCTAAAAGTTTCACCAAGAAAATATCCGTTACCGACGGAGTGGTCGGAAGTGAACTAACTCTTATCGGCCCTAGGGAATACCACTTCATCTAAAATCAGCAAAACGGCAGCAGCGATAGGAACTGAAACTAAACCGCCGATCAATCCCATCAAACTTGTGCCAAGCAATACGGCGATGATAGTAACTATTACCGGAACCGAGAGCGATCGCTTCATGATTTTAGGCATAATCACATAGTTCTCAATTTGCACATAAACAACATACAAAATAAAGGCGATGATTGCGGTTGTAGGAGATTTAGTGAATGCAATTATGGTCATAACGGCGCAACCTAAGAAGTGACCAATTAATGGAATTAGTCCGCAGAGGAAAACCAACATTGATAGAGCTGTTGTATAAGGAATGCGTAACACAAATCCGAGAATAAGTGCAAAGATTCCGGCGACGACTGCTACGGCAGCTTGCCCACCAACGAATGCGCCAATTCTGGAGATAATTGCATCTGCGATTCCAGAT
>CAINLV010000049.1 GCA_903850565.1 uncultured Actinomycetes bacterium | reverse complement strand
GTCACCAAAAGTTTTTGGTGCGGTTGCTACAAGCTTGGTGTTGTAGATCATTGCAACGTTGTTGATGTCGACAGGAATACCGTACAACTTCTTCTGGAAGCTTAGGTCAACGAATTGAGATGGGTTGAACTGAGCTTTGACAGCTGCAGAGAGAACAAGTGGAGCCAACTTTCCGTTTTTGGCGGCGGTTGGAACCCAGTCATTAGCTGCAACAACGATATCTGGACCAGTTTGGTCAGTTGCGTTGTCAAAGGCTGCCTTCAAAGCATCAAAGCTTGAGAAAGGAACAATCTTGATGGTGTAACCAGGAACCCAGTCACTCTTTGCCTTCAACACTGCCTGAAGATTTGGACCACGTGTTTCGTCGGCCCAGACAACAATCTCGTTCGCAGCCTTAGCGGCAGGAACGACGAGAGTTGAAATTGCGATTGCGGCAATGGCAATTATGCCAAAAGCACTACTCCGCTTTTTCATCATTAATTTCCTCCATGAATTTGTGCTGCCCGAGGGAGGCAACGGGCTAATTACACTTGAGTATCAGGGTCAAGGCAAGCCACTTATGCCTGCCAGCACCCATATGTTGGTGGTGTTATGGGATTGTTATAAAGGGAAATGGAAAATGCCCGAAAATCAACGAAATTCGGGCATTTTCCTATTTTATTTGCGAATGGAGCTAGTTACTCCACCCGGCAACTTCTTCTGCTTTTCGAGGTCCATGTCCAACATAACGAGCCGAAGGTCTAATAATTCGGCCAGCATGCTTTTGTTCCAAGATATGTGCCGACCATCCCGCGGTGCGGGCAGAGGTGAACATCGAGGTAAATAGGTTTGCTGGAATTTGGGCGAAATCCAAAACGATCGCGGCCCAGAATTCAACGTTGGTTTCCAAAACACGATCTGGATAGCGCTCGTGAAGTTCAGCCAATGCGGCCTTCTCTAACGCCAAGGCAACTTCATAACGTGGCGCACCAAGTTCGGTAGCAATTCGGCGAAGGGTGCGAGCGCGAGGATCTTCAGCACGGTAGACACGATGACCAAAGCCCATCAGTCTTTCACCGCGATCCATGATGCCCTTTACATAAGCACGTGCATCGCCGGATTTTTCAACATCTTCGATCATTCCCAATACGCGCGATGGAGCACCGCCATGCAGTGGACCGGACATAGCACCGATTGCACCCGAAAGCGCAGCGGCTACATCGGCGCCAGTTGATGCGATGACTCGTGATGTAAATGTAGAGGCGTTCATTCCATGTTCAGCTGCCGAAACAAAGTAAGCATCAATAGCTTTTACATGTTTTGGATCAGCTTCTCCGCGCCAACGAATTAACATTCTTTCAACAGCGCTCTTTCCTTTTGCAACATCTGATTCAGCAACAGGAGGCAATTTTTCGCCGCGAGCGGACTGCGCTACGAAAGATAAAACCATCGCAGATGCGCGAGCAACACCGTCTCGGGCTTCTGCGTCAGAAGTATCAAGAAGTGGCTTAAATCCCCAAGCTGGGGCCAACATCGCGATAGCAGATTGCACATCTACTCGGACATCACCGGTATGAACAGGAAGCGCAAAAACTTCTTCAACAGGAAGTCCTGATTCGAAGGAATCGTCTACAAGTAGTCCCCACACCTTTTCGAAGGAAACTTTTCCTACTAAATCTTCAATGTCTACTCCGCGATAGCGAAGTGAACTTCCTTCTTTATCTGGTTCAGCAATAATGGATTCGAAAGCAATTACACCTTCAAGACCCGGCTTAAAATCATCGGTCACAGCGCACTCCCCTAATTACGACGTTCACTTCAATTCGCTTATTCTGCCCCCATTAATGAATGGTTCCAAACCAAAAAAGGTGCTTAAAGTGTTAGTCCTAAGTGACCTGCGATACATCAAAAGATTGCACCAGGCTGATTTGAGATTTGAGGCGTATCTTGTGACCATGAGCGAACTTGATAGAGCAGCCATTTCTGCAATGCGCCGCTCCTATGGGGACCAGGGCTTATCCGAAGCAGATCTTGCTCCCAATCCCTTGGCCCAATTTCAATCCTGGCTTCATGAAGCCGCCCAAAACCCAATCATCGTTGAGGCGAATGCAATGGTCTTAGGCACCATTGAGGAAGACGGTCCAGCTACCCGAACCGTCTTACTCAAAGACGTGACCGATGGCGGCTTTACCTTCTTCAGCAATTATCAATCGCAGAAAGGGCGCCAGATCGCCCTCAATCCCAAAGTAAGTCTGCTCTTTCCTTGGTATGCCATGGAGCGCCAGGTAATCATTCTTGGGGCAGCCAAAGAAATCGATCGTTCTGAAAGCGAAGAATATTTCGCGACAAGACCATGGAGCAGCCAAATTGGAGCGTGGGCTAGTTTGCAGTCAGAACCACTGGTATCGCGAAGTGAGTTAGAGGTTCGGTTTCAGAAATACTCTAAAGAATTTCCAGAAGGTAGCTCTGTTCCGATTCCACCTTATTGGGGTGGCTATGTGGTCCAGGCCACAAGCATTGAATTTTGGCAGGGACGTTATTCACGATTGCACGATCGCATCAGATACACGGCTAACTCGTTCGAGGGCCAGTACTTGGGCCTTGCTAATAATGGTTGGAAGGCAGAACGCTTCTTCCCATAGGCTTACCCGGTGACTGACATACTAATTCCAGAAAATTTAAAACCGTCCGATGGCCGTTTTGGTTGTGGCCCATCCAAGATTCGCCCCAATTCACTCAGCGCCCTAGGTGCTAGTGGAACTTCAATTCTGGGTACTTCTCATCGACAAAAGCCGGTAAAGAATGTGGTCGGTAAAGTTCGCTCCGGCCTGACTTCACTTTTCAATCTTCCTGACGGATATGAAGTCGTTCTCGGCAATGGCGGTTCAACTGCGTTCTGGGATATCGCAACATTTGGCTTGATCGAAAATAGATCTCAGCACTTAGTTTTCGGAGAGTTTTCTTCAAAGTTTGCCAGCGCGGCAAAAGAGGCGCCATTCCTCGGTGAACCTACCGTTATTAAATCAGAGCCAGGGACGCATCCTCTTTCGGCGATTGAGTCCGGAATCGATGTTTACGCATTAACTCATAACGAAACCAGTACTGGCGTTTCCATGCCCATCATGAGACCCGCAGGTAGCGAAGGTGCATTAGTTCTGGTCGACGCAACCAGTGCAGCTGGTGGATTAGATGTTGATATGTCGCAATCAGATGTTTACTACTTTGCGCCCCAAAAATCTTTTGCCTCTGATGGCGGCCTCTGGATTGCGATCATGAGTCCGGCAGCCATTGAGAGGGTTGCAAAAATTAAGGAAAGTGGCCGTTGGACTCCAGCCTTCTTTGATTTAACTATCGCCATTGAAAACAGCAGACTGGATCAAACTTACAACACTCCTGCGGTGGCAACGTTGATTTTGCTAGCAGAACAAATCGAGTGGATGAATCACAATGGCGGGCTGAAATTTGCCGCTGGTCGTTCCGCAGATTCTTCAAGCCGACTTTATAGTTGGGCCGAAAGAACCGCTTACACCACACCATTTGTTACCGATCCGCAGATGCGTTCCAAAGTAGTAGGGACCATTAACTTCGATGATTCAATTGATGCCATGGAAGTTGCAAAAGTACTACGCACTAATGGAATCGTTGACACTGAGCCTTACCGCAAACTTGGTAAGAACCAATTGCGCATCGGCATGTTTCCCGCCATTGAGCCATCAGATATCGATCACCTAACCGCAAGCATCGACTACGTAGTAGCCGCATTGGCTAATTAGTTCGCGATGAGTTACAAGGTTCGCAGATTCGTCACCTTAGCGGTGCTTATTGGGATTACCGCCTTGGTTTTTATCGGAGCACATAGATAGTCAAGAAAAGGAATTAAAAGAAAGACCCGAACGATATTCGTCCGGGTCTTTCTTTTTTAGAACTTCTACCGCTGACCGAATATTTCCGATCTACGATTCTGGGCATATGCCGCTTGGGTATGGGCTGGGTTGCGTGGGTTAGCAGGACCGAAGTACTTGTACTCGATTACCACGTGTGGCAATCTCGCACGAAGGTATGCAACTACTTTCTTGGCTCGCAGCGCAGAAAGTACTTGGTTATCCACGCCAGTTTGAATATCGGTATAGCCGTAGATCCAAATCTTTCGGAAATTATTCGCGATTTGAGTCTTAATTACTGCATCCAATTTTGCTTTGTTTGCGGCACTTAGGTCGCTGACATTGAGTGCATAGAAGATCATGCTGACGGGAAGACGATTACCCAACGGCTTATTGATAACCGTCAGACCAACTGCCGCCGTCCGGAACTTTCCATCCCATGAAGTGCCTTCAACCTGGAGGACGTGATGTCCAAGAGATGTTGTAGCTTTCACTGGGAAAGTTGCGGCGAAGGTTCCATCGGCACGTACCAATGCTTTTCCAAGGAACGTCCGCGTTGAGTAGAGATAAACATTTGCAATGGTTCCGGCCATGAAGCCATCACCGCTGGTCGTTGCATTAACGCCACGAATTAAATACACCTTGATCTTCGTCGGCAACTTAATGCCATAGACGCTCTTCTTGTCGCTTTGGATTCCGATCTTCCAAGTCTTAGTTGAAAGTTCGACACCAGCTCCGCCATCAAGAAGCTTTAACTTAACTGGATCGTCCTCACCGTCGACAGTTGCCTTAACATCATCCGAGCCTTCAGGGACGATCGGTCCGGAATTAGCGGGTGTGCTTAAGTTCTTAGCCCACATCGCATACAGAACGAGATCGCTTGCGAATGAATAGGTTGCTCCATCTTTGTAGGAGGTTCCAGCACCATCAGGCGCAGTCGACCAACCAGAGAATGTGTAACCCGTTCGCGAGAAGCCATTCGGAGCCAAAGCTGCAGGTCGATCCGAAACCTCTACCGCAGTGATTCCAGAAGTACTGCCATTACCATCAAATAGGACGGTATGAGTGGCAATCAAAATCCACTTTGCATAAAGTGTGACGTCACCATCGACAGTAATAGTGGAACCGACAGGGTAATCAACTCCACTTCCATCTGGTGAAGAATTCCATCCACCGAATGTGTACCCATCCTTAG
>CAINLV010000048.1 GCA_903850565.1 uncultured Actinomycetes bacterium | reverse complement strand
TCTTTTTCCAAGGATCAAAGGCAATTCGCTTTACATCAAATGGAGTCAATAGGCGAAAGAATTCACCCGCAACATTTCCAAGCCCAATAGTTCCAATTGTCTTTCCATTAACCCCAACCCCAAGACCTTGAATACGATTTGCCCAATCATCAGACCTTGCCTGGTTATCTTTAGCAACTAGGCGAAACATTGTTGCAAGCATGAGGGTGAGAGCTGCTGTTGCTACAGGCTTTTTAGAACCATCTGGAGTGATGGTGAGCGCTACGCCCGCTTTTGTACACGCGGCCAAATCAATATTGTCGTACCCAACCCCAAACCGCGAAATTACCAACGGAGAATCTTCGGGCGCGCCAAGTGAGTCTGCATTGACTCCAACACCAGCAAAGGCGATTGCGTCATAACCTTTTAGGTCTGGAGCGGACATTACCGAACCAGAGTTATTCATAAACTCCCAATGGAGAGGCTCCAGCGTTTGGATTGAAACATCTCCCCAGCTAAATCCGCCAGCACCATTGGATAGATCGCTAGTAAGTCCAACTCTAAAATCCATGATTGAGTACCATTACTATCTCTCATTGAAACCCGTTTTAAACTTATATCGAAATAAACTTTACGCAAGTCTAGTGGAACATCTGCAAAATGAAACGGCGGTGGATATATGAAGGTGCTCTTGATGGGCCCGATGGGCGCCGGCAAATCCACACTCGGTAAAATCCTCTCTACGGAATTAGGTTGGCCATACTTCGATAACGATGGCGAGATCACAAGTAATTACGGTCTCAGTGCAAGTGAAGTGTCAGCGCTACCGATTGAAAAGCTGCACGAGCTAGAAAGCCAATACCTACGTGATGTACTTAAACGACCTGAGTCATTTATAGCCGGAGTCGCAGCGTCAGTCATTGATAGCCCTAGCAATCGCGTTCTCATCGAATCAACTTTTGCCATCTACTTACGCCTTCCGCTTTCAAAGATTGTTGAAAGGGCTGGCTCTGCGGGAGTGGGTCGACAAGCCATAGCGGAAAATAAAGAGCAGATTCTTATTGAGCGATTTAATCGTAGAGATCCACTTTATCGGGGTAGTGCAAAGCTGGTTATTGAATTAAGTAACTCGCCAAAGCGCGACGTTGCTCAGATTAAAAAACTCTTACTTAGCGAGCAGGCTTAGCAATATTCTTTTCATCCCGGTCGGCAATATAGAAAATCACTAAGGCGATAGCAGTAATAACAGCTGCTGACCAAAGAGGCGATGTGTAACCGAATTTTTGAGCAATCAAGAAACCGCCAGCCGATGCGCCGATAGTGTTCCCAATGTTGAATGAAGCAATATTGGCTCCCGATGCAAGAGTGGGCGCGCTTTTGGCATAACGCATGACGCGAGTCTGTACCGCAGATGCTGGGGCAAATCCAAGAATTCCCATTAAGAATATGCAGATGATCGAAGCCGGCTTATTAGCCGCAGTAATTGCAAAGATCACAAGAATTACTAATAGCCCACCCAAGTAGCCACTTATTGTTGCCCGCAAATTCTTATCGGCTGATTTTCCACCAAAGTAGTTTCCGATAAATATGCCAATCCCAAAAAGAAAGAGGATGTAAGGGATTGTTGAATCGGCAAAATGTGTCACCTTGGTCAAGGTGTAGGCGATATAGGTAAACCCACCGAACATTCCACCGAAGCCAAAGATCGTAATGAATAGTGAGTACCAAACTTGGCGCTGCTTAAATACCTGAAGTTCTTCTCGGATAGTTCTAGGACCACTCTCAGAATCGTGCGGCGGATCAATAGGAACCAAAGCCAAAATCGCAAGGAAAGCTGCAATACCAATTCCGGAGATCGTAATAAAAGTGGAGCGCCATCCAAAATGCTGACCAATCCACGTTCCAAATGGAACACCAAGCACATTTGCGACAGTCAATCCGGTAAACATAATTGAGACAGCTCTAGCTTTCTTATTTTGGTCTACAAGGTCTGTTGCGACAACAGCGCCGATTCCAAAGAAAGCTCCGTGACAAAGAGCGGAAACCACCCGGCCAACCATCATTATTGAAAATGTGTGTGCCACACCACTAATAAAATTACCCACAACAAAAAGTGTCATCAAACTAAGTAAAACTTTTTTTCGTTCTAATTTAGTTACTGCAATCGTTATAAAAACTCCTCCAAAAGCGACACTGATTGCGTACCCAGAAACCAGGTACCCAGCAGTCGCTGCTGAAATATGGAAGTCCGACCCAATTTGGGGAAGTAATCCGATTGTTCCAAATTCGGTGAGACCAATTCCAAATCCACCAAGGGCGAGGGCGTACAGAGCTATGGGCATAATGGGAATGGTAGCCCCCACTCACCCTCTTCCCTAGATAACAGTTCCGTGATAATCAGAAAATAACTTTGACCAGTTAGGCAACACTGTTATTGTCGGCATCTGTGCCTAAGGGAGTTTTATGAATCATTCGCAAGCCGTTTTACAAATTAGAGGCTTGGATAAATCTTTCTATGCAACACATGCGGCGAACGATGTCCACTTTGATGTAAACGCTGGTGAAATTGTTGCGCTACTAGGAGAGAACGGCGCCGGTAAATCAACAGTTATTAAAATGCTTGCAGGTGTTTATATCCCGGACTCAGGTGAAGTTCTTATTGATGGAAATAAAATTCAACTAGATGGAAAAAATCACGAAATTGCTTTCGTCCACCAAACCCTTGGACTCATTGAGTGGATGACTGTTGCTGAAAACATCGCTCAGATTATTGGTTACCCAAAGCGCTTTGGCCTAATTAGTCCAAAGGCTATGAACCAACAAGCTAGAGAAGTTTTGAAAATTGTTGCTG
>CAINLV010000047.1 GCA_903850565.1 uncultured Actinomycetes bacterium | reverse complement strand
CGTAGAACTGACCAGGCGAAAGGATGCACTGGTCAATACTGCTGGTTCGGTGCCGTGACCTTCGGAGGAATACAAAAGCGTTCCCGAAGAGCAAGTGATTTCGTTCTGATCCATGGAAATTGTCGCTGGTGTGAGTGAGCGAAGTGTTGAAGGGATCGGGACTCGGAGATACGTTGATAAATAACTCCCACCAAAGGAACCAACAATAATTTTGCTTCCTTCATTGTTTGACGCCAGTGCCAGCCACGGCCCTTCACCCAGCCAGGTTTGTTGGCTCCATGTTTGACCAAAATCCGAAGAGATAAAAAGTCCTTCGGATATATCAGCTCCAGCAACGATGATTCTTCCATCGCTACTTGATGTTAGGGATGCCCAACCACGAGATCCTGCGCTTGGCCTCTCCGTCCACGTTTCTCCAGAATCGGTGGAGGTGTATATATAGCCGCCGTCACTTGCAATCGCAAGGTGTGTGCCATCGCTACTAGACGTCACACCCGTAAATGCTTGCCCGGATAGACGAACCTGCCAAGTAATTCCGAAGTCAGAAGAAGTTAATAACCTTTGACCTTCGTAGTCTGCGACCACCAAGTGCACTCCATCGCCACTCATCGCCACGTCCCACCAAGTTCCGAACCCCGCATCGGCGATGGCCCACCAATGCACGCCATAATCGCTTGATTCCATGAGCCAACCGAGAATAGATCCGGCAAGAAGTCGCGAACCATCACTGCTGGATGCCAGAGTGAAAACACCTTCACCAAGATAAGCAACCGGTTGCCAATCAAGCCCCGAATTTGAAGAGCCCCAAATACTTCCGGTTCCGAAACTGGTGGCAGCCATATTCATACCATCGCTACTGACGGTAACGCTCGTAAACGTTCCCCCGAATGAACGGGCTAGCTCGGCATCCCAAGTCAGACCCGAATCATGTGAAATCTGAATACTGCCGTCCGAAGTACCAGCAATGATTGTGGAACCATCAGAGCTAGTAGCAACACTGAACCAACTTCGGTATCCGCCAGCAGGTTGCGCCGTCCATCCCATCCCAGGTGCTGGTGGTGGTGGAGCTGCATGTGCCGACGAAATATTTATCGTAAGTGGCAATAGTGCCGCGATGAGAGTGGCAGATAGGAATAGTTGAATTCTTCGGAAACGCGTCACAATAAACCTCTGCTTTCAATCACCACCCGGTTGGCATGATGCGAAAATCTAGCAGGGCGCCTTCGCGATTCCTCTAAACAATTTGTTTATGAAGTTGCAAGAAGAAACCCCTTAGTTCACTACCGAAACTCCAGCAGTTGCCAGCGTTGCTGCAGATTTTCCGTGAGCTGCCTTCGTTGCCATCTCTTTATTGGAGAGCGCTTGATCGATGGCTCTGTGATAACTTTCCAGGATCTGGGTAAGTCGGTCACCGCGATTGCTGTGATCATCTGATGCCATCAACGCTGCCACTGCTGCATTCTTTGCGGTCAGCGCTGCTGCTCTGGCTTGGTAGTAAGTGCTCACTACCACTGCAAGATCGGCTCGCTCTGTTTGTAGAACCTTCTCTTTGAGCGAGAGATCTTCGGTAGACAGAGAAATCATCGCATCTTTTTCGATGGCCACAATTTGGCAGGTGTAACGCTCACCGGAGGCGAGAGAACTTCTGGCAAAGTGAGCAAAGGCTCCGATGGATGTGGAGGTAGCAGCAACTCCCGTAGAACTGACCAGGCGAAAGGATGCACTGGTTAACGTGGCCGCTACAGCACTTTCACCATCATGAGCGTAAGAGAGATTTCCAGAAGAACAAGTGATCTCATTCTGATCCATGGAAATCGCTGCTGGTGTAAGTGAGCGAAGCGTGGAGGACGAATAAGGTAAGTAGTAAGTGCCGAGGTAACTACTAATTTCGTAGGAACCTGCGAACATCCTATGCCCATCGCCCACGGTGGCTAGAGCAATCCAAATTCCCGTTCCAAACCACGTTTGTTCTTTCCAACTTTGACCGTAATCTCGAGAGAGATAAACCCCAGCTCCCAATATGCCTGCGATGATGGTGCTGCCGTCGTAACTAGAACTCAGCGATACCCATAAGCGGCTCCCCGAATTTGTCCGGTCAACCCATGTCTGTCCTGAATCTGAAGAGGTAAAAATATCTCCACCAACGATTCCAACGGCCAGATTCGTGCCATCGCTACTCGAAGTCACGCCCGCGACCGGCAACCCCTCTAAATGCACCTGCCAAGATATTCCCCAATCTGAAGATATGAAAATTCTCTGGCTGGGGTAATCGGATGCAATAATCTTTTGGCCATCGCTACTCATAGCAATGTCAAACCATCCATGCTCTCCGGGAATACTTATTTCGGACCAAGTCGCACCAAAGTCTAGAGATTCTATGAGAGTGCCAAAATCGGTTCCAGCAACCAGACGGCTGCCATCGCTACTGGCGGCAAGTGCGAACCAATGATTACTTCCAGAGAGAATTCGATCAGTCCAGGTACTTCCCGAATCAGCAGAAGTCCAAATATCGCCATCTTGAGATGCAACAGCCATATTCATTCCGTTACTGCTTACCGTAACTGCTTCAAACGCGGCGCCAAATCTGCGAGCTAGCTCGGCATCCCAAGTCAGACCAGAATCATGTGAAATCTGAATACTGCCTTCCGAAGTACCAGCAATGATTGTGGAACCATCAGAGCTAGCGGCAACACTGAACCAACTTCGGTATCCCGCCGAGGGTAGTGAACTCCATCCCATCTCAGGTGCTGGTGGTAGTGGCGGTTGTGCATGTGCTGATGGTGCCGCCAAAGAGAACGTTATAAAGAATGAAAGTATTGTCGCTAGAAATGTTCGATTCTTCTTTAATGAAATGCTCATGAAAGTTCTCCTACCTTAGGCCGCTACCGGGTTGGCAGGATGAATGAGAAACTTAACACCAATTTCTCTAAGATCCCGTAAACGAAAAGTCTAGGATCGCAAAGAAGAATCTATCCCCTGCTTCCTACTATTACTGTTGCAGCGTTTCTTCCGCTGATCATGGCACCTTGCTGCGAAGGTAATTCGCGATGGTCGCCAACCACATAAATACCATTAACCGGATTTGCATTTGTATCAGGAAATGTCGAATGGATTGGCAGAGAATTCTTTATGTTGTATTGCGCAACCAGAGACCAATTTCGAGTATCAGTACGCCACAATTTGGCTAACCAGCGCCGGACTTCGCTCTCGGAAAGAGAGGAGATCGCGGTCGTAGCTATGAGGTTCTGGCCAACTGGTGCGTAGGTTTTAGAAACATTAGAGATGACAATCGAGTTAGCGATAGGGGCGGATTCGTCAACAACCAGAAAATCTGCTTGGTCAATATTGAATGGGGTTGAGTGATACCAGGTAGTACTCTCCGAAACTCTTAGCCCCGAAGGTAGATCTAGGAGTTGAACTGCGGTTGTTAAATCAGTGGCAACGATGACGTGGGTAGCGCAAAATTCCTTCTCATCCGTGCGAACCGACGATCCTGTTACTTCATGAACTACTTGATTGAATGAGATATTGGATAATGGCTTTGCAAGTGCTTCGGAAAAAGCTTTCACTCCGCGTGCAGGAACGCCGGGGACACCTTTCGCGAAATACTTAAGGATTTGCCGAACCACTTCCGCTGAAATCTTATTCGGGTCGGCAAGAAAGACACCTTGAAGAAATGGATTGAGGGTATGTCGAGCCAGATCATTAAACGGCTCAGCGGCTTCTTGGAATGTTGTGGCGCCATCAAATCTCTTCGCGAGAAACCGAACCAGCGCCAATTTCTGGGAAACTGAACCAGTCTTGGAAGATAAAATAGTTGGCAAGTAAGTTAAAGATTGACGGGGATCCCCGACGATTACATCCCCTGAATCTCGACTAAATCGAAGGACCGGTTTGATCGGGCAGAAATCCAGATCTTGCAAAATATTTGTTGATTTAACTTCTGGATAAGCGGGATTGATTACTTGGAAACCACGATCCAAAATGTAACCATCGACCACGTCTGATGTAACTCTTCCGCCAACGCGATCAGATCCTTCTAGAACGAGGACATCGATACCAGCCGCGGTCAAATGTCGCGCAGCCGAAAGACCAGCTAACCCTGCACCTACAACAATGACCTCATGATCGATCTTCATTCGCGAATCGAAACCTTCCTAGCCGCTTCAATAATTCGCGCAACGGCTAACGCCTCAGAGTGCGATGTTGGCCAGAGCGAACTTTCTGGAGGCGCTTGCTCAATAATCGCGTGGCGAATTTGCGCGTAATATGCAGCGTAGTTGCCAGGTTCACTTGGGTACTCTGTAACAAGATCTCCTTGATGAAGGAAAGATCTGGAACGCGTATCTTCCTTCCACACATCACTTTTTGGGTACTTGCCCGCCCGAAGTAAGTTCTCTTGCGGGTCAAGTTCATTGATCACTAGAGCGCCTTTATCTCCAATTAGCCGGATTCGTGGGCCAGGAGCGCCACTGATGGCACTGGCGCTGAGATAAGAATCTATTCCGCTTTCGTGTTTTAGAACTAATACAACATCATCATCAGAGACTTTCCGCACCGAACGGACGGAGGAGAACGCCAATGAGGCCGGTCCGAACCAATCTAGAGAAGTGGAGATTAAGTGCGGTTGTAAATCCAATAGGTTGCCTCCGCCCAATTCCGGCGAGGTTTGTTCGCGCCAGGATTGCTCATTCACATTGGGTCTAAATCTTTCAAAGCGCGATTCCAATCTGAAGATATTTCCCAAGATACCTTCGCGAATAATTTTTTGAATAGTTAGCGCATCGCTGTCCCATTTTCGATTAAAGAATACCGAGGCACCAACCCCTTTAGCTACGGAGTGATCAATGATCGACTGAGTCTGCGCAACATCAAGTGCCATGGGCTTGTCTACAACCACGGTGATGCCGGCTTGTATCGATGCGATCGCCTGTTCGGCGTGAACCACATTGGTGGATGCGATCACAACCAAATCCAGATTGGTATCCAACATCTTTTCGAATGAATCACAAATCGTGGCCTCAGGAAAATCCTTCTGCGCTTGGACAATTCGGTCGACGTTCTTGGTGGTTATTGCCGATACTTCGAAGCCAGCACCTTTGAGCAGGAGCGAATGAAAACTCCTGCCCGCTAAGCCATAGCCAACAATTCCGGCTCGCAATGGTCTGCTCATGGGACCAACCTATAGTGGAAAAATGGATTTACTAATCTGCGTTTTCAACTTCCTCGTGCTGCAATTTTGAAGGCCACCATATTTTCGGTCCTATTTGGTGAACGATCGCTGGAACCAAAATAGAACGAACAATCAAGGTATCCAGAAGAACGCCAAATCCGACGGCAAAGCCGATTTCGGCTAGGAATACCAACGGCAAGATACCCAACACGGTAAAGGTTGCAGCCAAAACGATGCCGGCAGAAGTAATTACTCCACCAGTCACGGTAACGCCCTTTGTAACTCCGGCTCGGGTACCCAACTTCAAGGTTTCCTCACGTACGCGAGTCATCAAGAAGATGTTGTAGTCAATTCCAAGTGCCACCAAGAAAACAAAGGCGAAGAGTGGGAACGATGTGTCCTCCCCTGCAAAATGGAAAATGTGATGGAACACAACGGCACATACTCCAAGGGTTGCAAGGAATGAGAGCACAACGGTAACTAACAACATAAATGCCGCCAGTATTGAACGAAGTAGGAGCCCAAGGATAAGAACGATTACAAACAAGATAACCGGGATGATCAAGTTTCGATCATGTTGCGAAGCCTTATCAATGTCATACCCAACTGCAGTTGATCCACCTGTCAGAATCGCTGGATCGATCTTGTGCATGGCTGTCCGAATTATGGGAACCAATGTCCTTGCCTTTACCGAATCTGGTGTCAATGCAAGAGTCACATTAAGCATGACCTTTCCATCAACAATTTTCACTGGTGGCTTCGGTTGACCGGGAATTGCTTCGGTGACCAACGCCGGGGTGACATCAGAAACGCCAGAAATAGCTTGGAGGGTGGCAGTTGCTTGAGCAACTTGGCTCTCTTTTACTATGACTTGTGTTGGTTGGCCAGAACCACCAGGGAAATGCTTAAGCAAATGTTCTTGGCCAACTAACGAATCAGGACGTGTAGTGAAAGATTGTGTAGTCGATAATCCATTGGCATGAAGAGTGGTAGCAAGCGAGGCCAAAACAATCAACAAGAGCGAAGTCGCCATCCAATATTTTCTTGGTTTTTTGGCAGTTGCATTAGCAACCTTTGCCCATATTCCAGAGAGTTTTTCATCCAATGAATCAAAGTGCGGAATCTTTGGCCAGAAAATCCAACGCCCGAAAAGAACCAGAAGCGCGGGAAGGAAGGTCAGAACAGTGATCATGGAGCAGACAATTCCAATTGCACCGACGGGCCCAAGGCCTCGGTTATTGGTTAGCTCACTGAGTAAAAGAACCAAAAGCCCAATTGTGACTGTGCTTCCAGAGGCAATGATCGGTTCCACAACGCCCCGCCAAGCAACTTTCATTGCGTCGAATCGGGATTCGTGATTATGAAGTTCTTCTCTATATCTTGCTATCAAAAGAAGTGCATAGTCCGTTGCCGCACCCAGAACTAGAACCGACAGGATGCCTTGCGACTGTCCATCCAGAGCGATCACATTGTGCTTTGCCAGTTCATAAATCACTCCGCCCGCCAAAGAAAGAGCGGTGATAGCGCTAAAGAGCGGCAGGATCCACAAGACCGGGGAGCGATAAACGATGATCAAGATAATCGCGACGACTAATCCAGTCGTTAAAAGAAGACTTGAATCAATACTTCCGAATGCTCCAAAAAGGTCAGCAAAGATCGCGCCAATACCAGTTACATGAGATTCCAACCCAGAGCTTTTGGCATATTGGTCCACGTAGTAGCGAATGGAAGTGACGATTCCAGTAAGCGCTGGTTTCTTATTGGGAAGTAGGGCCGTTGCTTGAGCTGAATTAATAGGTAAGTTAGCCAAAATTGCCTTCCCATCAGGGGAAGCAAAGGCAAACAATGGTGTGTTTGGCGTCAGATAGTCGCGCAATACCAAGTGAACGGCTTTTCCGGAGTTGTCACTGAGCACGACGCCCTTGGAATCCACCAACTCTTTAGTTATCAGAGTCTGAAGGAAGGCATTTGTTACTGCCACCTTTGCCGGATCGACTGCACCTTCAAAAAGCACCAGAGTTGGCAATTGATCAGTAGCACCAGCCTGGAACTTTGCCGAAAGCGTTGAGACCTGGGTGGATTCGGCGCTATCTGGAAGGAATTTGGAGTTGTCATTCTTCTGGACGGTGGAGAGTTGGCCAAAGAGTGGACCAACCACGCTGCTGATGCCCATCCAGACGACAACTGCCAATATGGCAAACCACTTGGGCTTTCGACCTTTTACGGCTCCCTTTTTTGGAGACTTCATGGATGGAACAGAGACCTTTGAAGACATGGTTTCCCCTTGAAAAATAGATTTTGAACAACACCACAGGTCGGTATGTCGGCGAAATTCTACCTGCCGTCCAATCGAACTTCACCCTGAAAGATCGCCTTTCCCGCCCAAAGCCCCTATTTAGCGAAAAATCCCCTTCCCAATTAGGCTTACCAAATGGCACCGACGGCAGTAACCCGCATCGCGCTGAAGAAGCAAGGGCTGGTCGATTACGAAACCGCCTGGGCTAGCCAGCGAAGAATTCACGACGAGGTTGCATCCGGCACGCGCCCCAATACTTTAATTTTACTCGAGCACCCTTCAGTCTTCACCGCTGGTCGCCGCACCGAAGCGCATGAGCGCCCCATGGATGGCACCCCGGTTATCGATGTAGACAGAGGCGGACGAATAACGTGGCATGGCCCGGGGCAATTAGTTGGTTACCCCATCGTTAAATTGAAGCAACGAAATGAAGTTGTTGGATTTGTTCGCGAGATCGAAGCTGGTCTGATTGCGGTTTGTCGTGAGCTCGGTATTGACGCCGAACAATATTGCGAACGTTCTGGAGTCTGGGTTCGAGACGCTTCTGGAGATCGCAAGATCGCAGCTATCGGTATTCGAGTTGCTAAGGGTGTCACGATGCACGGCTTTGCGCTAAATGTGAATCCAGATATGGCCGCTTTCTCAAATATCGTTCCGTGTGGTCTAACCGATTCCGGCGTCACCTCTATTTCGCAAGAACTTGGACGCAATATCACCATTGAAGAGGTATCCCCCATCGTGGAAAAACACATGTACGAAGTCCTGGCTCGGGTAACCGAATAATGACCATTGCTCCTGAAGGCCGTCGCCTACTCCGCATTGAAGCCAAGAACACAGAAACCCCGATTGAACGCAAACCGGAGTGGATTAAGACTCGTGCCAGTATGGGCCCGGAATACACGAAGATGCGATCACTGGTTTCTAGTGAAGATCTACACACGGTCTGTCAGGAAGCTGCTTGTCCAAATATTTTTGAATGCTGGGAAGATAAAGAAGCCACATTTCTTATCGGTGGCGAGCAGTGCACTCGCAGATGCGATTTCTGCAATAGTGATACGGGCAAGCCTGGACCGCTAGATCGGGACGAACCTCGCCGCGTCGCTGAATCAGTTCTCTCCATGGGTCTTCGATATGCAACTATCACGGGAGTAGCCCGCGATGATCTTGAAGATGAAGGCGCATGGTTATATGCCGAAACAATTCGCATGGTGCATGAATTAAATCCAGGTACCGGCGTTGAAATGCTGGCACCAGATTTCAATGGGCACGCGCACTTATTAAATCAAGTCTTTGAGACTCGGCCAGAAGTTTTCGCCCACAATCTAGAGACCGTTCCCAGAATATTTAAACGGATACGTCCAGCCTTCCGCTACGAACGATCCTTGGATGTCATTTCGCAAGCGCGCGATTATGGACTCATCACGAAATCGAATCTCATTTTGGGACTTGGCGAAACTCGCGAAGAGATTACTAAGGCCTTGGAAGATCTTCATGAAGCCGGCTGTGACTTAATCACCATCACGCAGTACCTGCGCCCCACGGCGAAACATCACCCGGTAGAACGTTGGGTAAAGCCGCACGAATTCGTGGAATTAGCTGGAGAAGCAGAAGCAATGGGATTTTCCGGCGTTATGAGCGGGCCTCTTGTTCGTTCCAGTTACCGGGCAGGTCGTCTCTATAAGCAAGCGCTTGAGAAGAAGGCGCAGCAAGGAAGTGTCTCCCGTGGCTGATCTGGTTTATCCACCCGTTGTCGTCGCCTTAAAAACACTCTGGCGCACTTTGGGTTTGAAGTTCACGGTATATGGCGAGGCAAATATCCCCAGAAAAGGTGGCGCGATCTTGGCCATCAACCATGTCGGCTATTTAGATTTTGCGCTCTGCGGAACCGCCGCCCTTCCAGTCAATCGCTACATTCGATTTATGGCAAAAAAGGAAATTTTTGAGAACAAGATTGCCGGACCTTTAATGCGAGGTATGCATCATATTTCCGTAGACCGATCCAATGGTTCAGCATCTTTTGTTGCCGCACTTCGCGCACTTCGCGCCGGTGAAATCGTTGGCATATTTCCCGAGGGAACTATCTCCCGAAGTTTTGAAATCAAGACGTTAAAAACTGGGGCTGTGCGCTTGGCTATGGGATCTGGCGTCCCCATCATTCCTTCGGTGGTCTGGGGCAGTCAACGAATTTATAGCAAGCGGATGAAGCCGGACTTTGGCAGAAGAAAATTTCCCATAAGTGTGGCATTTGGCGAACCAATGATCGTAGAACGTGGCGGAGATGTTGACGCAGCCGAAGCAGAATTAAAAGATCGTATGGTGAAATTACTTCATTTTGTTCAAGAGCGTTATCCAGATTCCCATGAGGGTCAACGTTGGGCGCCGGCTCGTCTGGGCGGAACTGCACCAACGTTGGAAGAAGCCCAAGCCGAGCACGATGAATTTATTCGCAAACTTAAAGAGAAGAACGAATCTGAAATAGGCAAAAAGAAGAAAGAGGAAAAGTAAACATGGCTCTGTTCAAGCGAAAGAAGAAGGACGCACAGCCGTTAGCAAAAGGTGAAGTTGCCAAAGAATCGCAACTAAAAGTTTTGAAAGACGCCTTTCGCGTTACTCGCCAGCAACGACCACTAACCGTTCTCTGGTGTTCCATTATTTTCGTTGTTGTCTTAGCCATTGGAACTCTCTTCGGTGCGCGGCTTCATCACCCGGTTTATTTTGGAATAATTTCCGTACCAATAGCTTTCTTGGTTGCATTCTTATTCTTCACTCGTGAAGCAAATATTGCCGCTTATGCATCGATTGAAAATGAGATCGGAGCTGGAGCCAGCGTATTGATGGCAATTCGTCGAGGTTGGACCACTACCCCAGCGGTTCACGTCTCAAAGAATCAAGACATGGTTCACCGCAGCGTTGGTCGCCCAGGAATTGTTCTCGTTGGCGAAGGCGGCAACGGCGTTCGACTACTTTTGAACGATGAAAAGAAGAAGATGGAACGATTTGTTCCTGGTGTTCCCGTCACTGAAATTATTGTCGGCGAGGCAGAAGGACAAGTTCAACTCCGTAAACTTCAACGGAAGTTAAAGAAACTTCCTAAGTCGCTCTCTGCTAATCAAATGCGCGAAGTCCGAGTTCGACTAAAGGCAGTTGGCGGTTTGAATATGCCAATCCCTAAAGGCCCAATGCCTACCCGAATGAAAGCACCTCGCCGCTAAAAACCTTTTAGCTAACGAAGGACTGTCGTCCTGGTGAATTGCTCGTGATATCCCCTGCCTTCGTGGGTGAAGATCGCGGGCAAGATCAGACAAATAAGCAAGGACCGGACCAAGATTCGGGGAACGCTTACTGCTCCCCCGGTCTCAGAATCAACGACTCGTAGACCTAAGATTCTTTGGCCAGCTGAGCCTTGGATCAAAATCGTGAAAATGGAGATTTCGGCGAAAAACAGAGCCAGGCGTAACCCCTGTACCGATTCAAAGGAGAGGTGGCGAAAGGAACCCAAAACTGCCGAACAGAGCAGCCAGTCGATGGTGATGGCAGCAAATCGGCGGCCGAAGGAGGCTTTTTCCGGAGTTCTCACTGGCAAACGGTAGCGCGAACTCGCTGACCTCGACCAGTTCTTGAGGTTTGGAAACATTCCCGTAACAAATAGGTCACAACCCCTTCACGACCGGCTCGTACCTTTATCTCAATAACTTCAACCGAGCTCTATGCAACGGTGCATGTATCGGTTCTGTGATCGAACTCAGGAGCAAAATGTTTAAGAATTCGGCAGAAATCTTTGACTTCATCAAGAAAAACGATGTGAAGTTGATTGACGTTCGCTTTATCGACCTTCCCGGAATTCAACATCACTTCAACGTTCCAGTTGAATCATTTGATGAAGATGTTTTCACAAATGGTCTGATGTTTGATGGTTCATCCATCCGTGGTTTCCAAGCAATTCATGAATCAGATATGAAGTTGCTGCCAGTTCCTAGCTCCGCCTACCTCGATCCATTCCGCGTCGTTAAGACTTTGATCATTAACTTCTCGGTTCACAATCCAATCGACAACACCCCTTACAGCCGCGACCCACGAGGCGTAGTTGCAAAGGCTGTCGAGTATTTGAAGAGCACTGGAATTGCAGATACCGCATTTTTTGCCCCAGAAGCAGAGTTCTATGTCTTTGATGCAGTTCGCTTCTCTACTGGAATGAATGAGGCTTACCACCACATCGATTCCTATGAAGGCGCCTGGAACACTGGAGCCGAATTCGATGCCGATGGAACTCCTAACCGTGGCTATCGCACCCGCATCAAAGGCGGATATTTCCCAGTTTCACCAACCGATCAGTTCGCCGATCTTCGCGATGAAATGGTAATGAACTTGGGCAAAGTTGGCTTGCTAGTTGAGCGCGCGCACCACGAAGTTGGTACCGCCGGTCAGATGGAAATTAACTACCGCTTTGCAGATATTCTGCAAGCAGGCGATGATGTCATGAAGTTTAAGTACATCATTCGTAACACCGCATGGGAAGGTGGCAAGACTGCAACCTTCATGCCAAAGCCACTCTTCGGTGACAATGGTTCCGGCATGCACGTTCACCAATCACTCTGGAAGGACGGCGTTCCATTGTTCTTCGGCGAAGGCTACGGAGATCTATCCGATATGGCTCGCTGGTATATCGGCGGCCTGCTCAAGCATGCACCTTCACTTCTTGCATTCACCAACCCAACCGTCAACTCTTACCGTCGTTTGGTTCCAGGATACGAAGCGCCAGTTAACTTGGTTTACTCAGCCCGAAATCGTTCTGCTTGTATCCGTATTCCAATTACTGGTTCTAATCCAAAGGCAAAGCGAATCGAATTCCGTTGCCCAGATCCTTCATCAAATCCATACCTCGCCTTCGCTGCAATGTTGATGGCCGGTCTTGATGGAATTCAAAATAAGATCGAACCACCTGCCCCAGTTGATAAAGATCTTTATGAACTAAGCCCAGAAGATGCGGCTCAAATTGCCCAGGTTCCAGGTTCATTGGATGCGGTTCTGGACAACTTAGAGAAAGATCACGACTTCCTTCTCAAGGGTGGCGTTTTCACTGCCGACCTCATCGAAACTTGGATTGCATTCAAGCGTGAGCAAGAAGTGGATTACGTTCGTTTGCGTCCACATCCAGCAGAGTTCGAGCTCTATTTCGATATCTAAACCTAAGTTACAACAAAACCCCCTCTCCTTTCTTGGTTTGGGGGTTTTGTTCTGGGGATATCCCTACATGGCAAAGCCTTGTAGGGATTGATGAAAACTCATCCACACCATATATCGTGCAAATATGAATTACAGGCCAGATATGCACCCAACAAAGCAGCGGTTGATTGAGGTTACGAACACAATTTATGAAAAGCAAGCCCTTCACACAATTACTGCTGAGTTAGTGCTTCGTGAATCTGGCGTCACTAAGGGCTCTCTGTATCACCACTTCCAGGATTTTTCGGACTTAATTGAGCATGTGCTTGTTTTGCGGCACGAAACATTCGCAAGCCTTGAATTGTCCGCCATGAATTTAGAGATTGATGGTTCTTCCGGGATTGAAACAGCGAGAGCACGTCTCTTTACGGCATTACGTAATCGCCAGGATTCCACTTCTAGCTCCGACCGGTCCGAACGAGCCTTAATCCTTTCCCAGTCGCTCACAAACCAGCGACTTTCCGCAAAGATTTTGGTCGTTGACGAGAGAATTACCCAACTGTGGATGGCTCTATATTCATCCTGCGCTCACCGTGGTTGGACAAGTTCATATTTGGATCCTAGATCCGTGTCCGCCGTCATCCAAGGAGCCATATTTGGACGGGTATTTATCGACCTGCAATTTGAAGAATTGGCAATGGAGAATTGGATGGTTATCGTGGAAGCGGTAGCAGACCGTTTGTATTTCTCGAATCGCATTGCCGTTTAGAGAAGCGAATAAACCACTTTTTTCTTCTTCTACTCTCTAATTTATTGGGTGATCAATTTCCCCGGCCGAACTATAAAATCCAAATGACCAAGAACCTCTTGGCGGGCAGGTACTTCCCGATCACTCTCGGAATAGAAATGTGAATATCCCATATTTACCCAAGTGAGTATGGCAAAGGCAACAACACCTGAAGCCACCCCATTATTTTGGTGGTCGGCGTCGATATGGCAGAAGCGAAGCTCAATTCCATCACCATTATCCTGCGTACCTAAGACTCCGATGAGTAGTTCATCGAAGAAAATACCGAAGATCATTGATGTGGAATTCCATATGTTGCTAAGTTCATTGAGATCGGGTGGAGTTGTGGCTGAATCGCCTCGGTATTTCGGAACTTTGCTATTGAGGACTTTTAGCGAGTAAACCGCTTCAACAAATTCTGGACCGATGGGATCAATTCGATAACCCTTGGCAATCGTATTAAAGACCCGCGAATTATAGAGATCCAATTCATTGTGGACATTGAAATATAGATCTTCAGCCCAAAGGTTAGCGGCCATTGATTCTTTGGAATTCTTCAAGTAACTCACTTGATTCATCTCGGTCCCGATTTCTCATTGAAAAAATTTGGCATTTGGGAAGTTACCTTCCTTTTACCATTTTGGAGTCTATACCTAGAATCTCACGCATTCGCAATACTTATAGTCCAACCTCCCACGTAACATAATTGATTTTCCTTTCGCGCTGGGGCTAGCACTTATCCATATGTTGATTAGCAATATCTTCGTTAAGGGAGGAAGGAAACATTTTTGATAAGGACAATTCCCCTTTAAGAGGCTACCGTTACATGTGAACCGAAAATTGTTGCTCATCAATGACAACACCTTTGAATCACTGTTGCTCACCAACGATTTAGGCAATTCTCGCTTCGAGCTTATGGTTTATGAAAAGGCTTCCGACTGCGATGTGAGTGCCATCCAATCTTTCGATCCCGATGTCGTGATTATCAATTTGTCTTTTAACCATTTGGAGATGTTCTCACTCCTGAAGATACTTAGATCTTGGAAGAGTGGATTGGGAATCGTAATGATTTCAGATTGTTCTGATCTAAGACTCTTTGGGCTGGACGAGGCCGATATTCCAGTTGGTGCCAATCTGATCCTTCGCAAATCTGTCACGCATATATATGTGTTACAACAAGCAATCTTTGCTGCCATGGATGGCGCAATTTCTATGGAGAAGTTTCGGTGGCTTCAGGGTCCCGGGTCTACAAATCAAGCAGCATGGAGCTCCAAATTCTCGAATTTTTCTGCCATTCAAATCGAGACGCTACGGCTGGTGGCCTCGGGAATGAGCAATCATGAGATAGCTGATTTTCGAGAAGTTTCGGAGAAGTCTGTTGAACATATCATCAGGCGGATTGTCCTTTTGCTGAAATTGACCACTCCATCCAATCTCAACGTTCGGGTGCGGATGGCGCAGATTTTCTATGAAACCGCGGGAATTCGAAGAAGTTAACCGAATTTGCAACCGTAGAACCCCCTGAAATTCACGGCGCCAAATCCGTGAGACCCTTAGGCAGTGATAGCCACCCAAAGCCTTGAACTCCGCGCCGGAGCCAGACTGCTAGTCAGCGGTGTCTCAGTCAGAATTAACCACGGTGACCGAATTGGCTTCGTCGGCCGAAATGGAGCCGGCAAGAGCACTCTGGCCAAAGTCCTTGCGGGAGAAAACCTCCCTGCCGGTGGTCAAGTGACCAGAACTGGAACTATTGGGTATCTCCCCCAAGACCCTCGAACTGGGGATCAAGAAGAGACTGTTATCAATCGAATCCTCTCAGCTCGTGGCCTAGATCAGATCGTAGCCCGCATGCGTAAAGCCGAAGAGGCAATGGCAACCGCCGCCCCAGAAGACCTTGAACTTGCCCTGGACCGATATTCCCGCGTCGATAACGAGTTTATTGCTGCCGGCGGATATGCCGCCTCCAGCGAAGCCGAATCGATCGCCACCAATTTAGGGTTGCCCGATCGCCTCTTCGATGAGGCTTTAGGAGTGCTCAGCGGTGGACAACGTCGTCGCGTCGAACTAGCTCGCTTACTTTTTAGTGGCGCCGAAACATTGCTTCTAGATGAGCCAACTAACCACTTGGATGCCGAATCCATCGCCTGGCTCCGCGACTATCTGGCCAAATATTCTGGCGGATTGGTTGTCATCAGTCACGATGTGGCACTGATCGAAACGGTAGTGAATAAGGTCTTCTACATCGATGGAAATCGAAATGTCATTGATGTTTACAACATGGGCTGGAAAAAGTATCTGCAACAGCGCGAACAAGATGAGCATCGTCGCAAGAAGGAACGCGCAAATGCCGAAAAGAAAGCTGCCATTTTAGAAAAGCAAGGCGAAAAAATGCGCGCGAAGGCTTCCAAGGCCAAAGCGGCACAAGGAATGTTACGCCGCGCCGAACAATTGGTATCTGGTTTGGAAGATGTTCGACGAAGCGACAAGGTTGCCAAATTGCGCTTCCCCACTCCAGCTCCATGTGGGAAAACTCCCCTTACTGCTGAAGGTTTAAGTAAGTCTTATGGCTCTTTGGAAGTTTTCACAGATGTTGATCTTGCTATCGATCGCAGTTCCCGCGTTGTTATTCTGGGGCTTAACGGCGCCGGGAAAACTACCTTGCTTGGAATTCTGGGTGGAGACAAAGAATCCGATACCGGAAGCGTTAGCCATGGTCATGGATTAAAAATTGGTTACTACACCCAGGAACATGAATCATTAGATTTCGAGCGAACTGTTCTAGAAAACATGTTGGCTTCGGGTGAAAAAATCGGTGAACCGCAAGCACGACAAGTTCTTGGGTCCTTTCTTTTCTCAGGTGATGATGTCCACAAGCCAGTAAAAGTTCTCAGTGGTGGCGAACGAACTCGCCTGGCACTAGCAACTCTTGTGGTCGGGTCGGCAAACGTACTGCTTCTAGATGAGCCAACGAATAACTTGGACCCGGCATCCCGAGATGAAATCTTGGCCGCTCTGGGTGAATATCAAGGTGCCGTTGTATTGGTAAGCCACGATGAAGGCGCAGTCAGAGCCTTAAAACCAGATCGAGTACTTCTTCTTCCAGATGGCGATGAAGATCTATGGAACGATCAATACCTAGATCTCATCGCCCTGGAATAACTTCTTAACTTCTTAGCGCTACCGCGATTTCACGGAAATCTTCCACCAAGATATCTATCTCTTTTTGAGTATGGGCCAATGAAATTAGCCATTGCTCATCTAATCCTGGCGGCGTGATGATGCCACGGTTGAGCGACCACAACCAAGACAACTCAGCAACACCAAAATCAGTGGCTTTATAGTCTCGATAGTTTCTCACTGGGGTTTCAGACCAAGTCACACAACCTTTGACGCCGAAACCAACGGTGTGAGCCGGTAGTTCATATTCATCAATGATTGTTGAAATTCGGTTCAAGGCATTGAGGTTCAGCGCTTCAGCGGCCCCAAGTGCTTCAGGGGTGCAGATTCGATCAATAGCTCTGACGCCGGCCATGGCTAAAGGATTTCCATTGAATGTGCCAAAGTGAGCCATACGACCATCTGCAACGGCATCCATAATCTCTTTACGGCCACCAAATGCAGCAACAGGAATACCGCCGCCAATGGATTTTGCCAGACAAATAAGATCTGGCTTGACGCCAATTCTTTGTGCCGCTCCACCTGCACCTGCAGTCAGCCCAGTTTTCACTTCATCAAAGATGAGGAGAATGCCGTAGCGATCGCAGAGTTCGCGAACTGCTGCTAGATATCCTTCGTCGGGAAGAACAATTCCCAAGTTTTCCAGAACTGGTTCCAGAATAAGACAGGCGATGGAAGAAGAGTCGCTCATGAAGCGACGCTCAAGCGCATCCAGATTATTAAATGGCACAACAAATACGACTCCTGGGTTAGTTCCTTCCGGAACTACAGGGTGAGGATCTTCGGCAGGCCCGGCCAAATCCAAAGAAGGTTTCGCCGATACGGTCAATGGATCGTAACTACCGTGATAGCCGCCTTCGATCTTCACGATCGCAGGTTTTCCGGTGAACGCTTTCGCCAACCGAACGGCATACATAGTTGCTTCTGTACCTGAGTTTGCAAAGCGAACTTGGTCAATTGCAAAGCGACGACAGATTCGTTCGGCGGCATCTCTAGAAATTGGCGAGGGGGTAACGAAGAGCATCCCCTGTTCCAGGGCAATCTTTGTTTCCTTCACAACTTCTGGATTGAGGTGACCGGCCAACATCGCGCCGAAGCCCATAGAAAGATCCAAAAGTTCTCGACCATCGACATCGGTCATGTAAGCGCCCTGTGCCGAAACTATTGAGATGGGATATGGATCCCAATGTTGAAAGCTAGAGGGAACTCCCATTGGAATTGTCTGGAGAGCTAAGGTGCTTTCTACCCCTGAGGCGAATGTTGATTTAGTGAAACGATCCCATTCCGCTGCAAGTAAGGATTCTACCTTCGAGCGGTCAACAGGCTTTGAAGCGGTTGGTAACTTGCGAAACGTTTGTGGTTTTAGAGTTCAGGTCATTTTAGAAATGTGTACATTTGTTATTCGGTCGAAACCGACTTTTAATGCACATGCTCCTTTTTCTATTGTCGTTCATTGAGTTGCTTGACGGCGAAGGTAGCAGAAACTCCTTGAAAGTTCACACATTTTCTCAATAAGTTGCAAAGGTTGGACATTAATTCGAATTTAATCAAGCCAATTTGGAACTTTTTTGAAAAAAAATCCAATAAGCAGTTAATCCGCTTTAGTAGCGGCAACGGCCAATAATTGCTGATAGCGAGGCGAGGCAAAGAGAGTTCGGCAATCTTCGTACTTTTCCATTCCCCAATTCCAGAAATCGAATTCGATGGTGGAGATTGCCGATTGAATGGAAGCCCATAAAGTCCAGCCGTATTTTGCAAAGACGGCATATAACCAAGCTCGGGCAAACTGTTCCGGACTGGGGCGCGCAAAATAGAACTCAACTAACTCTTCCAAAGACTCAATCGGCAACACCGCTTCTGACCAGATATTGCCCAGTTCAAAGCATCGATCATTATTTCCAGAATACTCGTAATCGATTAGCCAAATCTTCTCCCCATCATCGATGAAATTACCTGGGAGCAAATCGTTGTTGCATGGAACCACCGGCCCGGCATTAATCTGCAAGACTTTCTGCAAGCGGACAATCTCATCTGCCAACTCCAAATAATCTGATGGAATTTGAAATCCTTTTTCAAGAACAATTTTTAGGTAACGCTGTTGAATATCAAACATATTAAAATCCCTGACAAAGGGATCGCTGGCATGAAGGTTGCGGCAGGACGAGGCGATACGTTCCATATTTGAACTCACATCGACGGATGAGAAGGTTCTTCCCGGAAGGAATCCGATTACTAATAGCCCGGCACCAGGAATAAAATCATAGACAGGCGCTCCAACATTGGATGCTGCCGCAATTTTAGAATTTTGGTATTCGCACTCGCGGTCAATTGCCAAGTAAGAAGATTCATTGCTAGATATTCGAGCCACATATTCGGCGGTAGGAGTCACCACCTTAAAGTTTCGATTGGTTATGCCACCAGAAAGTTCTGCGACCGAAATTCGGTCGACGAGGAAAGAAGATCGGTCCAGAAGCAAACCATAGGTGTCTTCTATCTCAATCGCAGACAAAGCCATAGTCGCAGGATACATTTCTACAATGGCTTCCAACGAGATCCCTAGCCGAGCAAGAATTGTCATTATTGGTGGTGGCGTAGGCGGAACATCAGTTGCCTACCACTTGGCCGCCTTAGGCGAGACCGATGTAATCCTGCTCGACCGAAGTGACCTGACCTCGGGTTCTACCTTCCATTCAGCGGGATTAGTAGGTCAACTTCGCGCCGACCCCACCCTGACTAAAATGAATATGCATTCGGTTGCGCTCTATCGAGAATTGGAACAAAGCGAAACTCCGCCCAGCTGGAAAGAGTGCGGAAGTATCAAATTGGCCTCAACGCCGGAACGCATGGAGGAAATCCGCCGGCAAATCGGTTGGGCCCGATCCTTTGATTTAGATCTTCATGAAATATCACCCCAAGAAGCCAAAAATCTCTTTCCCCTAATTGATCTAGATGGTGTGGTCGGGGCTTGCTTCATGCCTTCGGACGGACAGGTAGACCCATCGCAATTAGCGCACGCATTGGCCAGTGGTGCTCGCCGAAAGGGCGTGCAGATCCGCACCCACACCCGAGTTTTGGCTATTAGAACTGAGAACGGGCGCGTTGTCGGTGTTGAAACTGACAAGGGTTACATCGAATGCGAAATCGTCGTCAACTGCGGCGGCATGTTCGCCCCGGAAATAGGTCGCCTCGTAGATGTACGAATTCCCATCATTCCCATGAGCCATCAATACCTCATCACCGAAAACTTCCTGCCCTCAGATGGCACCACGCTCCCCTCGCTTCGAGATCCGGATTTGCTGATCTACTTCCGCCAAGAAGTGAATGGGTTAGTCATGGGTGGGTACGAAAGACAATCGCGTCCATGGACTGCATCACGTGAATCTCTAGACCACATCCCTTCAGACTTCAACGGCAAATTACTTCCAGAAGAATGGGATCGTTTTGAGGAAATTGCAATTAATTCTCAAAAGAGAATTCTGAAAATGGCAGATATTGGAGTCAAGAATTTTATAAATGGCCCAGAAGGATTCACTCCCGACAATGAATTTTGCTTGGGTGAAACTGAAGTTGGCGGCTTCTATGTTGCCGCGGGATTTTGTGCTCATGGAATCGCCGGCGCAGGTGGTATCGGCAAAGTTATGGCCGAATGGATTATCGGCAATGAACCGCCAATGGACCTTTGGCATATGGATATCCGCAGGTTCGGAACGGCTTACCGCTCTCCCGCGTTCACAATGGACCGAGTTCAAGAAAATTATGAAGAGTATTACGACATTCATTATCCTGGCGAAGAACGCAAAAGCGCCCGCCCTCATAACATCTCCCCCATGTACCAGTGGCACAAAGACCATGGCGCTGTTTTCGGCGAAAAAGCCGGTTGGGAACGCGTCAATTTCTACCAAGTAGAAATCAGCGATGATTCAACGCGACCTTATGGATGGGCGGGCAAGAACTGGTCGCCATTCGTACAACAAGAACACAAGGTCACACGTGAAATTGCCGGGCTATATGACGAATCCAGTTTCGCTAAAATTTCGGTTAAAGGTGTGAGCGCTGGAAAATTCCTCAACTTGGTCTGCGCAAATAATGTTGTTAAAGGGATTGGACGAACTACCTACACGCAAGCGCTAAATTCCAAAGGTGGGATCGAATCCGATTACACAGTGACTGGTGTCGGCGAGAATGAATATCTGATTATTACAGGCACTGCATTTGGCGTGCATGACATTGAATGGCTTCGTAAAATGCAACGCCAACATAACTTTAAAGATATTGAAATCTTAGACATCACTTCTTCCCTAGCTGTTATAGGAATATGGGGACCGAAGGCCCGCGAAATTTTGCAGCTGGTCACTGAGTACGACCTCACCCATGAGAATTTTCCATTTATGCATTCGAGGGAAATAGCCATTGCCGGGGTTCCGTTGCGGGCTACCCGTATCACCTATGTTGGGGAACTTGGCTGGGAGCTATACATTGCGGCGGAGAATGCCTTGGTGGTGTGGGAAGCAATTGAGAGCGCCGGATCTCCCATTGGTTTGCGCCCCTGTGGGTACCGCGCCATCGAATCCCTTCGCTTAGAAAAAGGGTACCGAGCCTGGGGCGTAGAGATTAATACCGAAACCACACCTTACGAATCTGGGTTGGGATTTGCGGTGTCTATGAAGAAAGATGAGTTCATCGGCAAGGTCGCTCTGGAAGCAAAGATGGTTCCGAACCGAACCTTGGCGGCGATTACCTTCGATGACATTAGGCGCACCCCCCTTGGAAACGAACCTATTCGTAGCGGCGGTGAAATCATCGGTCGAATGAAGAGCGGCGGACAGGGTTATTCCATTGGCAAGTCGATCGGTTATGCCTATTTACCAGTAGAAGCGGCAGAGATCGGAAAAACGGTCTCGGTCGAGTTTTTTGGCCAGTGGTTTGACGGCACCATTTGCGCCGAACCGCTTTACGATGCAACTGGCTCTAAGATTCGGTCGTGACGAAACCAATTATTCTTGCACTTCAAAATGACCAAACCGATCCCCCACATCTTGCGGGTCGATGGTTAGAGGAGTTCGGCTTCACGATTCAAGTAATTAAAGCTTATGAAGGCGAAACAGTCCCCTGCGCAGTACCCGATGGCATTGCTGGATTGATGCCTCTTGGTGGCCACATGGGCGCTTTAGATGATCACATCGCCGACTGGCTTCCCAATGAACGGGCGCTGTTAAATGATGCGGTCAGTAGAGGGATTCCCATTTTTGCAATTTGCTTAGGCGCACAACTCTTAGCGGAAGCCACAGGCGGAAAAATCTCTCGGGCCGACGTCGGCGAGATTGGTATTTACTCTATTGATTTAACGGCTGAAGGCGTTGATGATCCGGTCTTTGATATTGAAACGGGTTCGATAGTTGCCCAATGGCATGAAGACTTAGTTTCCACTCTTCCACCGGGCGCTGTGCGACTGGCCTCGAGCCCATTATGCCCAAACCAAATTTATCGAATCGGTACCACTACTTATGCGGTGCAGTTCCATCCCGAAATAGATACCTCCATCATCGCCAATTGGGAAGCTAATGCAGACAACGCATTTATCGAATCAGGTAAGCACACCGTCGAACCAGAGATGGCAGCTGCCGAAGCAGAACTCATCCGGATTTGGAAACCAGTTATTCGCAATTGGGCCCAGTTAGTAATTAACGAAATGAGCAAAAAGTAAGGCCCCACCTGGAAAATCAAGTGAGGCCCTACTGATTCTAGATCTGGTCAGAGGTTTGAGATTGGTCCCTTGAACCATTTCTTGGCGGACAAGTGCCACCAGGCCCAAATGACAATCAATACGCCACCGGTCAAAATTGGAGCGTAGTTAACTGCCGTCCAACTAAAGGCCTTATTTCCTGGCGTTCCCGCTGGAGAAGTAGGCAAGATGAAGTAGAACGAGATAATCACAATCTCGGCAACCGCTGCAGTACACATCCACTTGTACTTCGAGCCCAAGTTCCATTCGCCGACCTTGAATGAAGAACCAGCCTTCAAACGCAAGAAGATTGGAATCATGAAAGCTAAGTACAGAGAAATTACGCACACTGAAACAACGGCGTAGAAAGCGGTCGGCACGCCTGCAGAACTCTTATAGAGAGCAGGAAGTGTCATGACAACGCCAGCTACAGCTGAAACCATAATCGCGTTGAATGGAGTTCCCTTTGCATCGACTTTACGCAACGTCTTGCTACCAGGAAGTGCGCCGTCGCGAGAGAAGGCGTACATCATGCGTGAACAAGATGTTAGACATGCGCAGACACAGAAGATCTGGCCAACTGTCGTAATGAGAATGACGAACTT
>CAINLV010000046.1 GCA_903850565.1 uncultured Actinomycetes bacterium | reverse complement strand
GGGATGGATTGCGAATGCAATCGCCTTGTTCGGTTTGTTAACCCAATGGGTGCAAATACGAAAGGCCCGTCGCAGTGGCGACGAGCCCCATTCGTAACGCGCTTGCTTGCGGTAAGCGAGTGGATCGGGGTTCACGCCCCGCTTCACTTGTAAAAAAATACCACAAAAAAGAACCTCGGCCGCTAGACCGAGGTTCTTTTCTTAACTATTTGTTAGCGACGGATCAAGTGTGAAGTGACATCCAAGTGGCAGTAACTGGCCGCCGACCATCCCAATCAATTGTTCCAAATTCTAGAAATGGTCTCAAAAGCACTCCATCCCGCGATTTTCACAAATACTGCAATTTCATTCACCGGAACGATTCTGTTAATGAATATCCCGCCACTTAGCCGTTCCCCAGAAACCAAATCAACCCATTCTCCTTTTGGAAGGTAAACCCTCAGGCTCTCGCAGTTTTCCTCAACAACGGGAGCGACTAACAAATCTCGACCTAAAAGGTACTGGTAAGGCACTTCCCAAATATTCTCATCTTCGGAATAGTCAAAAAATAGTCCCGCCATAAGGGGGCGACCCGAAGCCACAGAGTGAGCGCCTTCGGAGGATAAGTAGGGCACCAACAACTTACGAATATCTGAAAAATGCCGAAACGTATCTAGCAAACTAGTATCATTGTGCCTCTTGGCAAGGTTCCATGGAGTTCGATCATTAGACGGCAATTGATGGTGGTTGTACTCCGAATGCACCTGCATGATGGGGCAAAAGGCAGCCATAGCTGTTCCTCGCAAATAGAGCTCGGAACTTGGAATATCTCCGCTAAACCCACCGATGTCCCATCCCCAAAAATAGAATCCACTCGCAGATGCGGTAATCCCAGCCGAAATAGAAGCTCGAAAAGCCTTCCAGGTGGAATTTTCATCCCCGGCCCAGAAGGTAGGGAACTTTTGACTTCCGGAATAACCAGCTCGAGAGAAAGTCACTGGTGTTTTACCACAGCGGGTTAGCAATTCATGGAAGGTTTGCGCGTACGAAACGGGAAAGAGATTGTTTTTAACTAGTCCTGTTTCACCATCTAGATATTTCAAATCTTCACCCCAGGCATGCTCTCCACCGTCGGTTTTGAAACCATCCACGCCTAAGTCTTCGACCAGATACCTCCGTTGTTCACCCCACCATTCACGCACTCCAGAATCTGTGAGGTCGGGCAAAAGTCCATCCTGAAACCAAAATCCGCGAACTTTATAGGGCTCGCCTTTGCCATCCAGCACTACTTGATTATGAGAAATGGCGTAATTCCAATTTGCTTCTGCTTGCGATCCAGCCTCCCCCGCATCCTTAATTACGGGGATTTGCCACAGAATAAGCTTGATACCTTGCTCGTGAAGGTTATCGATCATCAAATGCGGGTTAGGCCATGCGCCATCTTCGGGGTAGGAAATGTTCGCAGCGTTAAGTCCAGTTTCACCATCAGTGACTTGATAAGACGCATCTCGAAAAACGGTAAAAGTCGACTCATCTGACCACGCCTCTAAGACGATGACCCCCGGATGAATTCCGGCGCTTAAGCTCTCTGCAACTTCGAGATCTACTCTCGCTTGGGTGTTCCACTCATTACTACTGATCCATAGCTCGTAAATCCATGGTGGAGGCACCATGGGAGTGCCCACCTGCGCCAGATATTGAGATAGGACTTCGCTTGGAGATCCGTGGAAAAAATCGACCTCTACGGAGTCGTGATTTGCTTGAACCTTAACTTCTATCGACAGCAATTCACTTGATGTACTTCCCACATCGAAGAAAGATGGCGCAGAAGAATTAATGTGGAGCCCGTAGTGACCACCGATCACGTGAGCAAATGGCGTGGGTAGATAGGTCCTGTGTCCTTGTCCCTTATATTCTTCATAAACAATTGCATCGACTAGTTCGCCATTTTGAATGACACTATGGAACCGTTCACCAAAACCGATCACTCTTTCGGATTTTCGCAAGGGCAAAGTGAATCGAACCTTCCTGGCAACTCCCGTTGAATCTATTAGCCATTCCTCGTTATCAATCACTACACCTGATGGCAGGGTTCCATTGATACCAATTCTTGATGCTGCCAAAGAATTCCACTTATGCACATGAAAGCTGAATGGCTGAGTAAATTCAGTTTCACTCTCAAACCAATAGAAAATTGGCTCATCCGTTGCTGGGGTAGGGATCTTCACAGACCAAGCATTAAGGTGAGAATATTCACCGGAACGGGCAGCAGTGTCAGCGAGATGTGAATCGGACACAAATTCCTTCGCTGTCTTACCGTAATCACTATCTTCGCTTGCCAGGGCGGGCCCTACGCTGTCCAACGCATGGGTCTGCTTTGTTCCAGCAATTTCAATTACCAAATTTACAAATTTATTCGCTGGATCTGCACTGACACGAAAGACAGAAGGTTCATCCGCCACCGGGTAGTGAGGGGTTCGTTCAAATGGCTCTACTCGATAAGGATGCCCCATTCCAAGTGGTTCATGAATTAACATAATGCGGACCTCCTAAACTCTCGATCACTGCCAGTAGCTTTAAGAACATGGCATGAGACCAGAGTAAGGGAACCGCGGGTGCTCCCCATTTTTCGATCCACTCCCGCTCCAAATCTGGAAAGAGCAGTTGGTTATTGAGTTGCTCTGGAAGTTCATTTTTCTCATT
>CAINLV010000045.1 GCA_903850565.1 uncultured Actinomycetes bacterium | reverse complement strand
CGGTCAGCTTTCTTGAGCGCCCCGAAAGCGGCACTTTGGCTCTTTGAATACGCTTCCCCGAAGGTCGTTGCAATACCCATGACTTCGCCAGTAGATCGCATCTCTGGGCCAAGAACCGAATCCACGCCCATTCCATCAATTCTTCGGAATCGATTCCAGGGCAAAACTGCTTCCTTCACCGAAATCCCATGCGCTACGCCATCTCCGGACTTGGGGAGAAATCCCTTCTCTCTCAAATGCGCGATAGTAACTCCAGTTGAAATGAGTGCCGCAGCCTTTGCTAGAGGATTTCCAGTTGCTTTAGAGACGAAGGGAACGGTTCTTGACGCGCGCGGATTGGCCTCCAAAACATAAAGTCTGGTCACACCCTGCGAATCTTTAGCTATAGCAAATTGGATGTTGATTAACCCACGCACTCCGACGTGGGTGGCGATGGTTTCGGTTGCGGAACGGATCGCATGGTGCATCTCTGTACCAATGGAAATACTTGGCAAAACGCAGGCAGAATCACCTGAATGAATTCCGGCCTCTTCTATATGCTCCATAACGCCAGCAAGAAAGAGCTCATGGCCGTCATAAAGTGCATCAACATCGATTTCGATAGCATCGTCTAGAAAACGATCAATCAGCACTGGGTGATTAGGCGTAATCTCAGTAGCGCGTTCAATGAATCCTTCCAAAGACTCATCATCGTAAACGATCTCCATTCCGCGCCCGCCCAGAACAAAGGAAGGTCTGACCAAGACTGGATAACTCAGGCGATGGGCAATTTCCAAAGATTCGGCATAGGAATAAGCCATGCCAAATTGTGGCGCCAAGAGATTGTTCTTACGCAAAATTTCGCCAAATGCGCCGCGCTCTTCTGCGAGGTCAATTGCATCGGGACTAGTTCCCAAAATTGTGACCCCGGCATCCATAAGTCCACGAGCTAGTCCCAGCGGAGTTTGTCCCCCTAATTGGGCAATCACTCCGACAATGGGACCTGCAAGAGACTCAGCATGAATTACTTCTAATACATCTTCTAAGGTAAGAGGCTCGAAATAGAGTCGATCCGAAGTATCGTAATCAGTAGAGACTGTTTCAGGGTTGCAATTAATCATGATGGTCTCATAGCCGGCCTCTTTCAAGGCATAAGCCGCATGGACGCAGGAGTAATCGAATTCAACTCCTTGACCAATACGGTTGGGGCCACTTCCCAAGATAATCACGGCTGGTTTGACGCGTGGAAGTACTTCGTTTTCCATGTCGTAGCTGGAGTAATGGTACGGAGTGTGCGCTTCAAATTCGGCAGCACAGGTATCGACCGTCTTATATACCGGCCGAACGCCGTGGCGAACTCGAATGGTTCGAACTTCGGCCTCGGTCAGGCCGGTGAGTTCAGAAATTTGCGAATCCGAAAAGCCATTACTTTTCGCCTTTCGCAAAATTTCAACGTTGAGATCACCAGAGTGCGAGATTTCCTTAGCGACTGCATTGATGATTTGGATTTGCGACAAAAACCACGGATCGATTTTGGTTAACGCATGAACCTCTTCCAAAGTAGCCCCAAGAAATAGCGATTTCTGTACTTGCTGCAAGCGATATTCAGTTGGAATGCCAATATTTTCTAGAAGCCATGGCAACTCTGAAATAGAAGCGCTCCAGGAAAATGACATGCCTTTCTTCTCTACCGAACGAAGTGCTTTCTGTAACGCCTCGGTAAAACTACGACCGATCGCCATAGCCTCGCCCACACTCTTCATGGTGGTTGTTAAACGATGGTCTGCTTCGGGAAACTTTTCGAAGGCGAATCTAGGAACCTTAACCACGATGTAATCCAAGGTTGGTTCAAAAGATGCAGGAGTTGATTTAGTGATGTCATTTTGAATTTCATCCAAAGTGTATCCAATGGCCAATTTGGTAGCGATTTTTGCAATCGGGAATCCCGTCGCTTTCGAAGCTAGCGCTGATGATCTTGAAACTCTGGGGTTCATTTCAATAACAATAATTCGGCCATCGTGGGGATTGACTGCAAACTGGATATTGCAACCGCCAGTAGCGACGCCTACTTCTCTGATGATTTCAATCGACAAATCACGTAGTTTTTGGAATTCCACATCGGTCAACGTGAGCGCAGGTGCAACTGTTATGGAGTCGCCGGTATGGACGCCCATGGGGTCAATGTTCTCGATACTACAAACGATCACCACGTTATCTTTGTGATCGCGCATAACTTCTAGTTCAAATTCTTTCCAACCAATGATGGATTCTTCCAACAGAACCTCAGTTGTTGGGCTGTGGCGCAAACCGGCGCCGGCAATTAACTCTAATTCCGCTTGGTTGAAAGCGATTCCCGATCCCAATCCGCCCATAGTGAAGGAAGGTCTGACTACTACGGGATAGTGAAGTTCCTCAACTGCCGCTAAACACTCCGCCATGGAATGGCATATCGTCGAGCGAGAAGATTGACCACCGACCTTTTCAACTATTCCTTTAAATACTTCACGGTCTTCACCACGTTTGATAGCGGGAATATCGGCGCCGATGAGTCGGGTGTTGTATTTTTCCAGCAAACCATTCTCATAAAGACCCATGGCTGCGTTAAGAGCAGTTTGACCACCCAGCGTTGCCAAAACTGCAGTAGGGCGCTCCTTGGCCAAAATCTTCTCAATAATCTCGGTGGTAATTGGTTCTACATAAGTAGCGTCGGCAAATTCTGGGTCGGTCATAATTGTTGCAGGATTAGAATTTATCAGGATCACTCTAATACCTTCGGCTTTAAGAACGCGGCAGGCTTGAGTTCCTGAATAATCGAATTCGCAAGCTTGGCCAATAACGATTGGCCCGCTGCCAATGACTAAAACGCTTTCGATGCTCATGTCTCTAGGCATGGGATCCAGCTTTCTTAGTCGAGGATTTGTGCATGAGCTCGACAAAGTGGTCGAAAAGATAAGCAGCATCGTGCGGACCCGCGGCAGCTTCTGGATGGTATTGAACACTAAAGGCTGGATTTTCAATTAATTCCAAACCTTCGACAACTCCATCGTTTAAGCAAATATGGCTGACGTAGCCAGATCCATAGACAGTGGAGAAGTTATTCTCAATGGGCGCTTTTACGGCAAAGCCATGATTATGTGCGGTGATTTCGACCTTTCCAGAATTTGTATTCTGAACTGGTTGATTTATTCCTCTATGACCAAATGGCAATTTGTAAGTGTCAAAACCCAGAGCGCGACCTAATATTTGATGTCCAAAACAAATTCCGAAAATTGGCATCTGCTCCAACAACAGTTCTCGAACCAGTAGCACAATTTCGTTCATGGTTGAAGGATCCCCAGGACCATTGGAGAGAAAAAATCCATCTGGATTTATCGCCTTTATATCTTCAAGTGTGCTGGATAAAGGCATTACATGAACTTCAATTCCTCTTGCCGCCATCGCTCGCGGGGTTGCTGACTTAATCCCGAGATCAAGGGCGGCAACAACATATTGAGTGGCCACACCATTGGGAGGTTTAACTACATATTCCGTTGTTGTGGAAACATCCGCCGCTAGAAAGGCACCGGCCATCTGCGGAGATTTTCGAACTCGAACAACCATTTCATCGCGAGTGAGTTCCATATCTGAAAAGATTCCCACTCTCATTGCGCCGCGATCGCGCAAATGACGGGTAATGGCTCGGGTGTCGACCCCCTTGATGCCAACGACGCCAGCTTCGATCAATGACTCTTCCAAGCTCTTTTCCGAACGCCAATTGCTGGGTGCTGGTGATGGATTGCGAACGACAAATCCAGAAACCCAAATCCGTTCTGATTCTTCATCGTGATGATTCATCCCGGTATTGCCGATATGAGGAGAAGTCATAATCACGATCTGCTTGTAATAGGAAGGGTCGGTAAGTGTTTCCTGATACCCCGTCATTCCGGTGGAAAAGACTGCCTCTCCAAAAGTTTCACCAACGCCAGCCCAAGGTTCGCCCTCAAAAACAGCGCCATCGTCCAACACTAGATAGGCCTTACGCATCTTTTACACCTGCCACAGTTCCGATATTCATGACAATTTTGCCATTGAAGATTGTGTACTTAACTTTTGCCGAAAAGCTCATCCCGTGAAATGGAGTGTTCTTGCTCTTCGAACTCATCATCTCCCGATTCACTTCCCATGCTTGGTTTGGGTTGACGACGACGAGATTGGCTTTCGAACCCTTAGCAATTTCTTGACCATGATCGGAATAGCCTGAGATTTTGGCTGGAGCTGTTG
>CAINLV010000044.1 GCA_903850565.1 uncultured Actinomycetes bacterium | reverse complement strand
GTTGTAGCAAAAGATGAAACCCGAATTTCTGAACTTCATTCCATTCTCTACAACACTGCCGATGCACTTCGCGCGCTAGCGGTGCTTCTCAATCCGATCATGCCTGAAAGTGCCGAAAAGCTATGGTCCAGTCTTGGTGCTGACATTTCGCTGGGCCAATTAGGGCAACAGAAAATTTCTGATGTTTCAATTTGGGGTCAATTGCCTGCAGGTAGCGCAGTTACCAAAGGTGCCGTTCTCTTTCCTCGACTAGAAGAGAAGTAATTTCCAGATCATGGCTGACCGACATAATCGCGATATTGATCGACCGCTAGCCCCACTGCCCGAACCACTTCGTGTTCGATGTGCCGACTCGCACGCCCACTTAGAAATCGTGACCAACGCCGAACCGGATTCGCAGGCAGTCGCTGATGTATTGGCAGAAGCTGCAATGGTTGGTATTGATCGAGTAGTGCAGGTGGGATATTCAGCAGAGCAGTCGGAGTGGTCCGTTAAATGTGCTGAAAGTTGGCCAGGCAAAGTTCTTGCAGCGGTGGCGTTGCATCCAAATGAAGCGCCGGTTGTTGATGATTTAGAAAAAGATTTCGCGATAATTGAACGACTGGCAGCACATCCACGTGTCCGCGCTATTGGTGAGACAGGTTTAGATTTCTTTCGCACACCGCCAGAATTGCAAGAGCGCCAAACCTATTCCTTTAAGCGACATATCGCATTGGCCAAGCAAGTAGATAAAGCCCTGGTCATTCACGATCGAGATGCTCATCGTGCGGTTTTGGATACCTTGACCGAAGTCGGCGCTCCTCGACAAACCATTTTTCATTGTTATTCAGGCGATGTCGATATGGCAGTGGAGTGCATCGAAAAGGGTTACATACTTTCCTTTGCTGGCACCGTGACTTTCAAGAACGCACCGGCGTTGAGAGAAGCGGTAAAGCTAGTTCCCATATCGCAATTGCTCGTGGAAACCGATGCACCCTTCCTGGCACCGATGCCGCACCGAGGTTCCCTAAATACCCCGGCGCAAATCCCCAATATTTTGCGAGCGATTGCCAAGGAGCGTGGCGAAGATGAGTCGTATCTAGCTCAGGCGATTTCAGAAAATGTAGAGCGTATTTTTGGATCGTTCGCTTAGATGTCAGGGCTTCTTGGCGCAGCCGAAATTCGCGAAATCGCGGCTCGGATTGGCGTACATCCAACAAAGAAGTTGGGGCAAAATTTTGTCGTCGATGCCAATACCTGTCGCAGAATTGTTAAAAGTGCCGAAGTTACTTCCGAAGATATTGCGTTAGAAATTGGTCCAGGAATTGGTTCGTTAACACTTGCCTTGTTGGAAATTGCCGCTGAGGTAGTTGTTATTGAAATTGATCCTAGGTTGGCGCAAGAGTTGCCCAACACCGTAGGTCGCCACGAATTCCCACTCTCGCAATTAACGGTGATCAACGCCGACGCTTTAGAGGTACACGAACTGCCGATTCTGCCAACCGTCTTGGTCGCAAATCTTCCGTACAACGTTTCAGTCCCAGTGCTACTCAATTATTTGGAAAGATTTCCTTCGCTCAGATCCGGAGTGGTGATGGTTCAAAGCGAAGTTGCCGACAGATTAGTTGCATCGCCCAATTCCAAGAGTTACGGGTCACCAACTGTTAAAGCGCAATGGTGGGCTGATTTGTCTCCGGCTGGATCCGTTGCTCGATCGGTCTTTTGGCCTATTCCCAATGTGGATTCCTCGCTAGTCCGTTTTGTTCGTCATGATGTTCCAGCTTGCGAATCGCTTCGAATCAAGACTTTTCAATTGATAGATGCTGCCTTTGCGCAACGAAGAAAAATGTTGCGAGGAGCGCTCTCGGAGATCTTTGGTGGTTCCGCTCAAGCTTCTGCTGTTTTGGAGAAAGCTGGTGTGGACCCAACCCTTCGAGGTGAAGCGCTGATGTTGGCTGATTTTCTAAAGATTGCCGTGACTGCTTACCAAGAATAAAGCGCGCCAAAACCGTTATTCTTTTAGGGTGAAGATCAAAGGCGTTGTGGTTCGAGTTCCAGGCAAGGTCAATCTTCATCTAGGTGTCGGTCCGCTGGATCCAGATGGTTACCATGAAGTCACAACAATTTTTCAAGCAATCGCTCTCTACGACGATGTGACCGTGAAGTTTGGAGCCAGTGAGACTGGAATCGTCTTAGCGCTTACAGGTTCCACGGCGGCGGGAGTTCCTGCCGATTCCACAAACCTTGCCTATCGCGCTGCCGCGTTGATGATTGAGCGTTATTCACTTACTCCGGACCTTTCGATTCATTTGAAAAAAGAGATTCCGGTTGCCGGTGGAATGGCAGGTGGCAGCGCTGACGCAGCTGGTGTCCTAGCGGGAATTGATGCTCTCTTTGAATTGGGCTTATCTCGGGATGAACTGGAGCGGATCGCCGCCGAACTAGGTAGCGATGTTCCATTCTCCATTGCGGGTGGAATCGCTATTGGCCGAGGCCGCGGCGATCAGATAACCCCAGTACTGAGCCGGGGAAGTTATCACTGGGTTTTAGCATTGGCGGGAAGTGGTCTTTCCACTCCAGCCGTTTATGGGGAGTGCGATCGACTTCGCGAAGGCCTGGATATCTCACGGCCGCAGGTTAACGATGCCATGATGCAAGCCCTGCGGGCGGGGGATGCGCAGGCTGTTGGTAGCGCCCTTTCCAATGATTTACAGGCAGCGGCTTGCTCGCTTCGACCCGCACTTCGGTTGGTTTTGGATGTGGGTATGGATTACGGGGCATATGGCGGGATAGTTTCCGGGTCCGGACCGACAGTGGCATTTTTAGTCTCTGATGAAGAAAAGGCGCTGGATTTAACGGTGGCGCTAAGTGCCAGTGGTGTTGTCGCCGGAGTTATTCGGGCTAGCGGCCCAACCCATGGGGCTAGGGTCATCGAAACGCTCTAGCGGGGATTTTCTAGGGGTCGGAACTCGTTTTGGATGTATGAGGGTTTTACGAGAGAATTCAGGTTCCGCCATTGTGTAGTGGCTAGCACATGGGCCTTTGAAGCCCAGGGTCCAGGATCGATACCTGGTGGCGGAGCCAGAGAAGCCACCCGAAGAAAAGGTGGCGGAGCCAGAGAAGCCACCCGAAGTAAAGGTGGCGGAGCCAGAGAAGCCACCCGAAGTAAAGGTGGCGGAGCCAGTAATAATTCATTTGCGCCTCGCTTTTCGTACACCTTCTGGTTGCCCGATAGACTAACTCCAGTTCAGCCCCCACCATTGCTCGATGAAGTAACTTGAGAGGGTATAAGAATTTTGAGCCTGGAAGTCGCCATCGTTCTCGCCGCAGGCGAGGGAACACGTATGAAATCTCAGAGCGCAAAAGTTCTTCATGAAATCGCGGGCAAATCTATATTGGGTCATGTTTTAGATGCAGTACTGCCACTATCGGCCAAGGAAGTTCGGGTTGTTGTTGGCGCCCATCGTGAATCGGTAGAGAGCCATCTTGGGCAGAACTACCCACAAGCAAAAGCCATTTTTCAAGCCGAGCGTCGCGGAACGGGCCACGCAGTTCAGATCGCATTGGAAGAAATTTCCGGTCAGGGCAATGTTTTGATTCTGGCGGGAGATACGCCACTGATAACTTCAGAGACGCTAACTGAGTTCTTGGCATCTCACGGAAATGGCGGAATCGACGTATCGGTTCTTACCGCTTTACTTCCCGATCCATTTGGCTATGGTCGGATTTTGCGCGATGAAACGGGAGCGCTCTTTGGAATTGTTGAAGAACGCGATGCCAGTGATGAAGAGAAATTAGTTGAAGAAGTTAATACGGGCGTTTATCTTTTTGATCTAGCTGCGCTTCGATCTGCAATTCATAAGTTAAATACTGACAATTCCCAAGGTGAACTTTATTTAACAGATGTCATCTCCTTGATTAAAGAAAATGACGGGACCGCAGTAGCAATTTTATCTAATGACTACACCGAAACTTTAGGGATCAACGATCGCTCACAACTAGCCGAATGTGATGCGTTGATGCGGGACCGGATTAATCTCAAACATATGCTGGCGGGGGTAAGCATTATCGATCCCACCACGACTTGGATCGAAGCCGACGTCAAGATTGATGCAGACGCCACTATTTACCCGGGCAGTTTTCTCAGTGGGCGTACCCAAATTGCGACTGGATCACATATCGGCCCTCGGAGCACTTTGGTTAATGTTGAAGTTCATGAAGGTGCCAAAATAATAGAATCCAATTGTTCTGATTCAGTAATTGGTGCCCGTGCCACAGTTGGTCCATTTACCTTCCTTCGCGCTGGAACGGTGTTGGCCGATGAATCCAAAGCTGGAGCATTTGTTGAAATCAAGAATTCTAAAGTAGGCGAAGGTTCAAAGGTTCCACACCTTTCCTATGTCGGGGATGCTGATATCGGAGAAGGCACCAATATTGGTGCGGCAACAATTTTCGTTAATTATGATGGCGTCAATAAACATCGCACCGTCGTGGGAGATCACGTGCGAGTGGGAAGTGATTCCATGCTCATCGCTCCAGTAGTGATTGGCGATGGCGCTTACACCGCTGCTGGTTCGGTCATCACTGAAAATGTTCCGGCTGGTGCAATCGGTGTTGCCCGCGGACGACAACGAAATATTTTGGGTTGGGTACTTCGAAAGAGATCGGGAACGAAATCTGCAGAAGCTGCAATCCAGGCAGGCGCTAGCGAATCCACTGAAAAGAATGGGGCACAGTAATGAGCGAACTAAGACTCAAATCCGAGAAGCGGCTTCGGCTTTTCACTGGTCGCGGTTACCCAGAACTTGCAGATGATGTCGCATCTGAATTAGGAATCCCCATCACACCCACTTCGGCATACGACTTCGCCAATGGTGAAATTTTTGTGCGGTTCGAAGAGAGCGTCCGAGGTAGTGATGCCTTCGTTCTTCAGAGCCATGCGGCGCCCGTTAATAAACAAATCATGGAACAACTCATCATGGTTGACGCGCTCAAGCGAGCTTCTGCTAAGCGGATCACTGTTGTTGCCCCTTTTTATGGTTACGCCCGCCAAGACAAGAAACACCGCGGACGTGAACCGATTTCAGCCCGGCTTATGGCAGATCTTTTTAAAACTGCCGGAGCAGATCGGCTCATGGTTGTTGATTTGCACACAGCGCAGATCCAAGGTTTCTTTGATGGACCCGTAGATCATCTTTTCGCCTTGCCATTGTTGACCAACTATGTCGGTAGCAAAGTGGACCGAAGTCGTTTGACGATTGTCTCGCCAGATTCTGGACGAGTACGAGTCGCCGAACGCTGGTCGGACATGCTCGGCGGTTGCCCAATCGCGTTTATTCATAAGACCAGAGATCCACGCATTCCCAATGAATCAGTGACTGGTCGCGTGGTCGGCGATGTTCGCGGGCAAACTTGCGTGGTTATTGATGACATGATCGACACAGCTGGAACCATCACAAAGGCAGTCGATGCTCTCTTCGATGAAGGTGCAAAAGATGTGATTGTGGCCGCTACTCATGCAGTTCTATCAGGACCTGCGGTAGAGCGTTTGCGAAATTCTCGGGTTACTGAAGTCATTGTTACCAATACTCTGCCAATTCCGGAGGAGAGTCGCTTCGAGAATTTAACGGTGCTCTCAATTGCACCTCTGTTGGCCCGCGCCATCAGAGAAGTATTTGAAGATGGTTCTGTCACTAGCCTGTTCGATGGACATAGTTAAGAGGTTTTCTATGTATCGTAATTTTCATCGAACCAAACAAACCCTGATTATGGCTGCAGTGGGACTCCTAGAGTCCAATCCCACTGCCGAAATAACTAGTGAGCATATTTTGGAAATTTCTGGAATATCTAAAGGGTCGCTGTATCACCATTTTGAAGACTTTTCGGCGATGATGGAATACGCGCATGTCTTTATTTTTACTCGCGAAGTTGAGCGCTCTCTCGCCGCGATGAATACGATGCTTTTGCAATCTAATTCGCGCGAAGATTTAGTTGGATTTCTCGCCAAACTCACGCGGCAATCCCAAGCACCAGAGATGGATGCATTACGTAAATTTCGACTTGTTACGGTAGCTCAATCGGTAACCAACCTTCGATTGAGAAAATTTTTGGCGGAGGAGCAAGGTCGGTTGACCGGTGCATTAGCTGATCTATTTCGCGAAGCGCAAGAACGAGGTTGGGGCAATCCAACTCTAAATCCCACTACGGTTGCTATTTTTGTTGAGGCGTACACCATGGGAAAAATCGTCGATGAAATCACGGCAACACATATGGATGCCGAAGCTTGGTATGCAATCGTAGACAAAACTATTGAAACTGTACTTTTCCCGGCGGTGAAATAATGAATCTCTTTCATCCAACCAAAGAGATAATGGTGCGTTGTGTCATAGAACTAACTAAAACGCAGGGAATTGAAACTATTACCAGTGATCAGGTTCTAGAAATTTCAAGAATCTCCAAAGGTTCTATGTATCATCATTTTAAAGATTTCGCTGAACTCATCGAAGTTGCGGAAACAGTGATTTTTTCGACGGTGGTAGATGATGTCATTTCTAGGTTATCCACGGCTCTGTCGATATCGAAAACCCGAGAAGAATTCTTACTTGCAATTTCTGCGATTACCTATGGAAATCAATCCGCCGAAAAAGTGGAAGACCGTCTCTCGCGGATTACCTACTTAGCTCAGGCAATCTCCAGTGAGCGAATGAGGCAGAGCATGGGTGCAGAACAAGAGCGCCTCACACAAGGCATTTCAGATCTCATTCGAGAAGCACAGGAACGAGGGTGGGCCAGTTTGAAATTGGATCCACTTGCGGCATCTGTTTTCTTGCAGGCCTTCACCGTTGGCCGAGTGATCGACTACATCTCAGATCAAAGAGTTGATGATGAATCCTGGATTTTCCTCATAAACCAGGTGGTTGAGCAAGTAATTTTCATACCCGAATAGCAGATTTGGCCTTCGGCTCTTGGGTTCGATAGGCTTCGGGTTCGTTCCGGCGAGGGATAGTTAATATCCGTAATCGACGGGTTGCTCTCCTGGGACGTTTTCGTTTCGAAATTTTAAGGGAGACACGGCAATGGCAGAGATCACAATCAACGGCAACCTTCGTACTGAATTCGGTAAGGGTGCCTCACGCAGAGATCGTCGCGGTGGTTTAGTTCCTGCTGTTATCTACGGTCACGGCGAAACTCCAGTGCACGTTTCACTTCCAACCCGTGAACTACTTGCGGCGCTGAAGCAATCGAACGTTCTTCTAGAAGTAGTTTTTGATGGCAAGAAAGAACTTACTTTGCCAAAGTCCGTCACCAGAAATCCTTTGAGCAGCCAACTCGAGCACATTGACTTGGTCCTTGTTCGTCGTGGTGAGCGCGTAACCGTTGAAGTTCCAGTCCACACAACTGGTGAACACGATCGCGATGGAATTCTTGAGCATGTGAACAACACCATTGAAATCGAAGCCGAAGCGACTTCTATTCCATCATTCCTAAATCTTGATTTAACTGGTTTCAAAGCCGGAACTTCGCTTTACGCATCTGATGTTCCACTTCCTGCAGGAACAACTTTGGTTTCAGATCCTCATATGCCAGTAGTTCACCTCTCTGAGCGTTCTACTCCATCTGAAGATACTGCTTCAGCAGCAGCTCCTGCGGCTGATGCTTCAGCCACACCTTCTGCATAAAGGTTAACTAAGCGAAATGATTGATCGCTGGTTGATTATCGGTTTAGGTAATCCTGGAGATCAATACGCGTCAACTCGTCATAACATTGGCCAGATGGTTATTAACCATCTGGCCAATGGCATGAAGTTTTCTCCTCATAAATCTCGAATGGATATCTGCGATATTCGACTTGGAGAAAAGGCGCTTGTTCTGGCTAAATCAAAAGGTTTTATGAATGAAACCGGTGCTCCAGTTCGCGCCTTGGCCGATTTCTACAAAGTTCAACCTGATCGCATCGTTGCGATACATGACGAACTAGATATCGCCTATTCAACAATTCGTCTGAAAATTGGCGGTGGCGACAATGGCCACAATGGCCTTAAGAGCCTGACAAGTCACCTAGGTGGACCCAATTATTATCGAGTCCGGATGGGGATAGGAAGACCCATGGGTCAACAAGATCCAGCCGACTTTGTCTTGAAGCCATTTTCTGCCGCCGAGAAGAAGGATCTGGGAGATTTCCTTGCTCGAGGATCCCAAGCCGTTGAGCACCTTATCGAAAAAGGTCTGGAATTAACGCAACAAGAATTTAATTCATAACCAATATTTTGCGCTAAATAGTATCAACCAGTATTTCGCAAGCCGGCCGCTACGCCGTTGATAGTTAGCAACAAAGCCCTACGAATCAATGGATCAGTAGCTTCGCCATTGTCACGAACATGTTTTAGTAGGGTAATTTGTAAAAGATGCAATGGCGCTAAGTAGGCATCCCGAATTTGTAGTGTTCTGGCCAAAATAGGTTGGTCACCTAGGAGTTGACTCTTGTTGGTCAAAAGCAAGATCTCTGCCTTAGTTAATTCAAATTCAGCTTCGATGGTGTCTAAGAAATGGTGGAGTGAAGGATCAACCAATTTCTCCACGTATCTTCTGGCCATGATCAGGTCGGTCTTGGTTAAAGTCATTTCTACATTGCTGATGAAAGTTCTGAAGAAATGCCATTCGCCCAACATGTGGCTGATAACTTCGCTGTGACCTGATTCTCTGGCGGCTTTTAGTCCGGAACCCACACCAAACCAACCAGGGACAATCTGCCTGGATTGCGTCCAACCAAAGACCCACGGGATCGCACGCAAACTTCCCAGACCACCGCTTGCATCTGGTCGCCGCGAAGGTCTAGATCCCAAGAAGAGGTCTCCCAATTGTTCAACTGGGGTGGATGCATAAAAGAATGCTGGAAGATCTGGATGATCTATTAAGGAGCGATAGCGTTGGAATGAGTTTTCACTGATGTGATCCATGCAGTCGTTCCACTTTGCTAGATCCGCAGGACTCTGGCGTGGCGCACGATTGAGAACGGTTGCTTCAAGCGCCGCTGCCAACATGAGTTCAACATTTTCTCGGGCCAATGAAGGTAAGCCATATTTATCGCTGATGACTTCGCCCTGTTCGGTCATCTTTATTTGGCCATCGATGGAACCCCAAGGCAGTGCAATTAAAGCGTCATAAGTTGGGCCACCACCACGGCCAACTGAGCCACCGCGGCCGTGGAAGAGTCGGAGTTTGACGCCATGTTTGAATGCAATGTCGCGTAGTTTGCGTTGGGCCTTATGAATTTCCCATTGTGAGGTTGCGATTCCAGCATCTTTATTGGAATCGGAGTAGCCCAACATCACTTCTTGGACATCCCCACGAAGAGCAACCAGACGTCGGTACTGTGAATTGCTGAGCAAGTTGTCCAGAATTTCATCAGCGGCTCGAAGTTCGGCAACAGTCTCCAGAAGTGGCGCGAAGCCAACTAGCGCAAAGGGGTTTTTCTCATCCAGATTTACTAAGCCTGCTATCTGTGCCAATACCACTGGAGCCAAAACATCTACATGGCTCTTGGTCATACTGATGATGTAAGTCTCGATAACTTCCGAGCCAAATTTTTCGATTAATTCTCTGACCGCTACAAAGGTATCTAGAGTCTTCTTAGCGCTTGGATCGATGTGATGTATTCGCGGCAATGTTGAATAATTATTGAGTTCATCGTCGATAAGTTCAATGGGATTTTCGTAGGCGGAACCATATATCTGCGCCAATGCGTGATGGTGCGCATCTGAGTGTTCGCGTATATCCATGGTGGCATGGGTCAAACCAAAACTAGAAACTGTTCTGATGATGCGTTCCAAAAGGCCAGTGGCGATGAGTTCACCCTTATGAGACATAAGCGAATCGCGCATGATCAAGAGGTCTGCAATAAGTTCTGCCGTATTTTTGTAATCCCGGTTAGGAACATGTGGCCCACCAACTGCATGCCGTCGCTGGGTTAAAATAAGTCGATGGCGAATTGCGGTCGCTTTTAGCCGGTATGGCTCTTCTACATTTTGGCGACGAAACCGCTCTTCAATTTCGGGAAGGTGAGTTAAATCAAGAGCCACTGATTCACCGAGCTCAACTGAAGCTCCGGCGATTCGTGTCGATACTGAGAGCGCTTGTCGAAGTTCATCTAGTGAAGCCAACATGACTCGAATGAAGTGGCCGGTTTGAAGCACCACCGCTTCTGCAGTTACTTGTGGCGTGATGTGTGGGTTACCGTCTCGGTCACCACCAATCCAGGTTCCGTAGCTCAGCGGTCTTGAAGTTGGATTTACCGTAACGCCAATGCGATGAAGTTCTCGAGCGAAGTCATCTAATACTTCAGGGATAGTCATACGAAATAAATCGTCCAAGTAGTAAAGCGCATTGACTGCTTCATCTAATGGTTCTGGTCGACCCAGACGCAATTCATCGGTCTGCCACAACAGATCAACGGCCTCCGCCAAACGTCGATCTCTGACGGCCGATTGTCGTTGATCCAATAGGTCGGCGATAGTGGTCATTTTGCTCAAAACCGAACGGCGCGCTGCTTCTGTAGGGTGCGCGGTGAACACTGGTCGAACTGAAAAATTATCTACCCAATGTTGAATATCTTCCCTAGTAAATTCTTTAGTTTCCGTTTGCACATCGATGATTCGATCGACGGCGCGAGATAGCCATGAACCACCTTTTGCGCGTTCGGCAGCTAGAACCCTGGCCCGGTGAACTTGCTCGGCAACGTTGGCCAGATTGAAATAGGTGCTAAAGGCGCGCACTAGTTGCACGCTCTCATCGACGGAGACTTTTTCTAAGATTTCCTCGCCGCCGCCATCGCGGACCGCTTTACGGACTGCCTCAACTAGATCCAGAAGGGATTGGCTTTCCTGGCGAACCAGACTGGCTCCTAGAAGATCGCCCAAGCGGCGGACATCGCTTCGAAGATCAGCGTTGTCGGCTGGGTCCACCTCGGGCAGGTTGGCCTCAGTGATTTCCGTCGCACCTTGATTTTTCACTGCCCAATCATTACAGATTCCTGGCTAGGCTTATCCCGAATTCCAACCCCATATCCCACCAGATATGGGGCTTATTGCGTTGGATTGGGAAGATGTCAGTCATATCCGCTTTTTCGCATCTGGAGATACCTGGGCTCACTGGGCGATCTTTGGATCTGGTTGCCACAGAGTCGGCTCAAGGGTTGATTTTGGCCCTGCAATCGCAAGCCCGACCCTTACTGGTAGTCACCGCCTCTTCTCGCCGGGCAGATGACATCGCCGATGAATTGCGTTCCTATCTGGGTACCGAACAAGTTAGCGAGTTTCCACCCTGGGAAACTTTGCCGCACGAAAAATTAAGCCCCAAGAGCGATACCGTCGCTACTCGATTTAAAACATTGCGACAGATCAACGGGTTGGAAAAGCAAGCTGCTCCGAAAGTTGTGGTCACATCTATCAGAGCCTTGCTTCAGCCAATCATCGCCGATTTACTTGAGGAAGAGTTACTTTCGTTAGAAATAGAACGCGAAATATCGTTGACGCACTTAGTGGAGCGACTTCATTTCTTCGGATACTCCCGTACCGACTTGGTGGAACGACGCGGGGATTTTGCCGTTCGCGGTGGAATCGTGGATCTCTTTCCACCGGATCATGAACACCCCATTCGGATTGAATTCTTCGGTGATGAGATCGAAGAGTTGCGCTATTTCACCGTGGCAGATCAGCGAACCTTTCAACCTGTCTCAGGCGCAGTCACAATCTATCCATGCCGTGAATTATTGCTCTCGCAAACGGTGATGGATCGAGCAAAATATGTTGGATCTGAGTTTCCACAATTGGGCGAAATGTGCGCCAAACTCTCCGAGGGGATTTGTGTTGATGGGATGGAATCTCTTTCCGGGTTGCTAAAACCTGAGATGAAAAGTTTGCCGGAATACTTAACCGATAATTACGAAATTTTTCTCATAGATTCGCCACGAATTCATTCGCGCGCTTTTGATCTTCGGGAAACCAACAAGCAATTCCTAGAAGCATCATGGTCGAATGCCGCATTCGGCGGTACGGCTCCGTTGGAAGTTTCAACAGATCTTGAATCAGCTGGCTACTACTTGATTGAAGAAGTTCAAGAAAAAGCGAAGGCGCAAAATATTTCTTGGCGAACTTTGAATCTCTATCTTTCCGATGAAGGCAACGAAGAAGTCATCTCTACTTTAGAACCAATCCCGGTGTATTCAGGCAAAGTGGATAACGCCATTATCGATATTAAATCTTGGCTTGCCGAAGGTTTCGAAGTCATCTTCACTGCCACCGGTCCTGGAATCTTGCATCGATTCGATGGACTCTTTCGAGAAGCGGACTTACCTTCGCGACTGGTACCTGAAATTCAGTCTCAATTAACCAGAGATGCCATTTACTTAACACCCACGCTTATCGAGCATGGCTTCGTATCTACCGAATTTAAGATCGCGTTAATCACTGAAAAAGATATTTCGGGGCAACGCTCGTCCAGTAAAGATCAAGCCCGCATGCCTTCTCGGCGAAAAAAGGCCATTGACCCGATCGAGCTAAAGCCCGGGGATTATGTTGTTCATGAACAACATGGAGTAGGCCGCTACATTGAACTTGTCCAGCGAACCGTGGGTTCGGTCAGTCGGGAATATGTTGTTATTGAATATGCCGCATCCAAACGAGGTCAACCCGCAGATCGATTATTTGTTCCTACTGACACCTTGGAGCAGGTGACTCGTTATGTAGGCGGGGAATCTCCAGCAGTTCATCGCATTGGTGGCGCGGATTGGCAAAATGCAAAACGGAAAGCGCGTAAAGCGGTAAAGCAAATTGCGGCTGAACTTATCCAACTCTACGCCGCCAGAATGGCAGCGCCAGGATATGCCTTCTCACCCGATACGCCCTGGCAACGAGAATTGGAGGAAGCGTTTCCCTATGTTGAAACGACTGATCAATTAGCAACCATTGAAGAAGTTAAACGGGATATGGAGAAGTCCTATCCGATGGATCGAATCGTCTGTGGCGACGTTGGTTACGGCAAGACAGAAATTGCGATTCGTGCTGCATTCAAAGCAGTACAAGATGGCAAACAGGTGGCGGTGCTAGTTCCAACGACGCTCCTTGTTCAGCAGCATTTAACTACTTTCGAAAATCGTTACTCCGGGTTTCCGATTCGGGTGGCTGGGTTGTCTCGATTCAATACTCCAAAAGAAGGTCGAGAAATATTAAGCAAATTAAAGGATGGTTCCTTGGATGTCGTTATTGGGACTCATCGCTTACTTTCTAAGGACGTGGAATTTAGAGATTTAGGTTTGGTGATCGTTGATGAAGAGCAGCGATTTGGCGTTGAACATAAAGAGGAGTTGAAGAAGGCACGTACAAACATTGACGTACTTTCTATGTCGGCAACGCCGATTCCTCGAACGCTAGAAATGGCAATCACCGGAATTCGAGAAATGTCTAATATCACCACGCCGCCAGAAGAGCGCCACCCGATTTTGACCTATGTCGGTCCCTATGACGAGAAACAGGTCGCTGCCGCAATTCACCGCGAACTCCTTCGAGATGGACAAGTATTTTTCATACATAACCGAGTGGAATCTATTGATGGTGTAGTCGAGCGACTAAAGGCCATAGTCCCCGATGCCAGGATTCGAATCGCTCATGGTCAGATGAACGAACATGCGCTGGAAGATGTGATCGTTGCATTTTGGGAACGTGATTTCGATGTACTGGTTTGTACTACCATCATTGAAAGTGGAATAGACATTCCAAATGCCAATACCTTGATTGTCGATCGAGCGGATACTTTCGGGCTTTCGCAATTGCATCAGCTTCGAGGTCGGGTTGGCCGAAGTCGCGAACGAGCATATGCATATTTCCTCTACCCGCCCGATAAATCATTAACTGAGGTGGCGCACGATCGGTTGACCACTATTGCGACCAACACTGATTTAGGTTCGGGCATGCAAGTGGCGCTCAAGGATTTAGAAATTCGCGGCGCTGGAAATCTCTTGGGCGGGGAACAATCAGGGCATATTGCCGAAGTTGGCTTCGACCTTTATATGCGCATGGTCGGGGAGGCGGTTGAAGAATTTAAGACTGGCTATATCGATGAAACCCCAAGGATGAAGGAATGCAAGGTCGAACTCCCAGTTACTGCCCATCTGCCGGTGGAGTATGTCCCTTCAGAACGACTCCGGTTGGATCTTTATCGTCGAATGGCCGACGCCGCGCAGGACTCGACGCTGGCGGCCGTCAAAGAAGAGCTGGTGGATCGGTTCGGGCAATTGCCTCAAGAAGCCCAGAATCTGCTCGATGTCGCCCACCTGCGGGTATTAGCCAAGAGTTTTGGACTTACTGAGGTAGTCCTCCAAGGCAAATTCCTTCGAATCGCCCCCATCGCCCTTCCTGAATCGGCCCAATTACGGCTGAATCGCATCTATCCCGGCTCATTGGTGAAAACGGCTACTTCCAGCATTCTCGTGGCTCGTTCTCAGGCGCTCAATTGGATTGGGAGTGAAGAAATAGGGGATACTTCAGTCCTACCGTGGGCAATCGAAGTTCTTCATTCGATCATCTCACCGGTGAAAAGCGGTAAATAAGCAATTTCGGCAATATGTAATTTAAAAAGGCCTTTTTTAATGGATGTCAACGTGCACGATGAGATGGAGTTTTAAGTGAAGCGGATTTTGGCTGTAGTGGGTGCGGGATTACTAATTCTCTTGACCGGATGCACAAATATGAACTCGGCTGCGACCGTAGGCAACACTCAGATTCCGATCACAACAATTCAAAAGAGCATTGACGCCGTAGTGGCCGAACGCGCCAAAGTTGATACCACCAGCATGACTTTGGAGACCGGTGCTACTTTGGCAACCAGCGAACTTCGCTTCCATCTGATTTCCCAACTCTTGGTCGATGTCAGTGCCGAGCATGGAATTAAATTGACCGTTGCAGAGCAAGCAAAGCGCAAAACTGCAATCATCGCTCAAGTTGGTGGCGCAGCGTCCCTTCCACAAGCTTTGGTCGGTGCGGGCATCGCGTCAACGGATTTCGATATGTATATTCAGAGCGTTCTCTACTCTGAGAAATTGACTCAACTTGCAGTAACTCAAGGTGCAACCACTGCTAACAGTGGCGCAGCAATTCAAGCCATGGTTGTTAAGACCGCAAAGCGTTTGAAAGTTACCGTCAACCCACGTTATGGAAAATGGGATCCGGTTGCCGCCAACGTTGTTGCCGCAAGCACAACTAACGGCGCAGTTTCAGCCGCACAATAATTTCGCACTTTCTGGCGCTTCAATAAAAAGAGGGTGAATGTGAGCGATTCTCAACTGGTGCGACTTCGCGAGGTTATGGATCGTCTTCGTTCCCCAGGCGGGTGCATGTGGGATGCTGAGCAAACCCATGAATCTTTATTAAAGTATTTATTGGAAGAGTCTTACGAATATATTGAAGCGGTAGAAGAGAACGATCGCGAGGCAATGCAGGAAGAACTTGGCGATGTTCTACTTCAGGTCTTTTTCCATTCCAGAATGGCTGAAGAAGATCCCACTCAACCATTCACTATCGAAGATGTCGCACAGAGCGTGGCCGACAAACTCATTCGACGACACCCTCATGTTTTCGCCGATGTGCAGGTGACATCTAGCGCTCAGGTTTTGGAAAATTGGGAAGCGATCAAAGCCGAAGAAAAGGGACGTACATCTGCTACCGATGGCGTACCCATGGGCCAACCTTCGCTGGCCTTGGCTTCAAAGTTGTTATACCGAGCCGAAAAATTTAATTATGACCTTCCCGTGGACCGACCAGTTTCATTGCCGGAGAACATGACGCCGGATCAGCTGGGAGAAGCGCTTTTTGGGATTGTCGATCAAGCAACATCACAAGGACTTGATGCTGAAGCAGCGTTGCGCAGTATCACTAAAAAATATATGGAACGGGTTCATCTATACGAGGCAGCCAGGTCCCAGGCGTAAAAACCTGGACCAGCCAAACCGTTAGAATCGTCCCACCTACACATTCAGGAGATATCTGTGGCCCTAATCGAAGCAGTACATGCCCGCGAAATACTTGATTCCCGAGGCAACCCCACCGTTGAAGTAGAAGTTTTTCTAGAAGATGGCTCTTTTGCCCGCGCCGCAGTACCTAGCGGAGCATCCACCGGTGCCTTTGAAGCATCTGAACTTCGCGATGGCGGATCCCGCTATCTTGGAAAAGGCGTGGAAAAAGCGGTCAACTTTGTCAACGATGAAATTGCACCAGCTGTTCTAGGTTATGACGCGCAGGACCAGCGGCTAGTTGATCAAGAGATGTTGGACTTGGACGGCACAGAGAACAAGTCTCATTTCGGCGCAAATGCAATTTTGGGAGTTTCCCTTGCGGTGGCTCGTGCTTCTGCCGAAAGCGCAGACCTCTCATTCTTTCGTTACATCGGTGGACCAACGGCTCACACGTTGCCAGTACCGATGATGAACATTCTCAATGGTGGTGCGCATGCAGATACCAATGTTGATATTCAAGAATTTATGATCGCTCCAATTGGTGCGGATTCTTTCAAGGAATCAATCCGATGGGGCGCCGAGATCTACCACAGCCTCAAATCAGTTTTGAAAAAGCGCGGTCTTGCAACCAGTGTTGGTGACGAAGGTGGTTTCGCTCCGAATCTGGAGAGCAACCGTGCCGCTTTGGATTTAATTTTGGAAGCCATTGAAATCGCCGGATTCAAGCCAGGTACCGATATTGGACTTGCAATGGATGTTGCTGCTACCGAATTTCATAAAGATGGCAAGTACACCTTCGAAGGTTCACAGCGCACTTCGGCTGAGATGATTGCCTATTATGCAGAATTGGTGAAGGCCTATCCTTTGGTTTCCATCGAAGATCCATTGGATGAAGATGACTGGGATGGTTGGGCGGCTATGACGGCGCAGCTTGGTTCTTCAGTTCAAATCGTTGGTGATGATTTATTCGTAACCAATCCAATTCGCCTCGCCCGTGGAATTGCAGCAAAGACTGCAAATGCTCTCTTGGTAAAGGTCAATCAAATCGGAACCCTGACTGAAACCATCGATGCGGTTTCACTTGCTCATCGCAACTCCTACCGAACCATGATGAGCCACCGTTCTGGTGAGACCGAAGACACCACCATTGCCGACCTCGCGGTTGCCCTGGAATGCGGTCAGATAAAGACTGGTGCTCCAGCTCGTTCCGAGCGTGTAGCAAAGTACAACCAACTTCTTCGCATCGAAGAAGAACTCAGCGATTCAGCACTTTATGCCGGACGCGCTGCATTCCCACGTTTTAACGGCTAATTGCTCCACACTTAATCCATGGCATCACCAAAGAAATCCCTCGCCTCCCGAATGATGGGGCGGGGGATTTCTGGTCGTGCGCTGGCAGTTGCATTCGTACTCTTTGCCTTGGCGTACACCTTGGCTCCACCAACACAACGGTTCTTCGCCCAACGTGCGCAAATCAATGCCCTGCGAGCAGAATTGAATGAGAGCAAAAGTGCTCTGGAACAAGCAAGGCAAGATTTAGCGCTCTGGAATGATCCTAAATATGTGGCATCGCAGGCCCGAACCCGACTTCACTTCGTCTTTCCGGGAGAACGGCAATACATAGTTTTAGGTGCCCCACAAAGTTCGGCACAAGATTCAGCGCCTGCTGCGCCAGTTGCCGAAAAGATTCCCGCTGGACTTCCCTGGTACACCAGGGTGATCTCTTCCATTACTAGTACAAATATTGATCGTTAAGGATTCTTGTGACTGATAAACCAACCCCTGAAGATTTAATGGCGATAGAAATTCAGTTAGGTCGCACTCCCAGAGATGTCCATTCCATCGCTCATCGCTGTCCATGCGGAAAGCCAGATGTCGTAGAAACTCCACCACGACTTTCCGATGGCACGCCTTTTCCTACTTTCTATTACGCAACTTGCCCTCGGCTTACCGGTGCAATATCTACGTTAGAGACTACGGGCATGATGGCGGAAATGACAGAACGCCTGCAGGTGGATCTGGATTTGGCTGGAAGTTATTACGCCGCTCACGAAGATTACCAAGCCGCTCGAGCCGCACTGGGAATTGTTGTTCCCGAGGTAGAAGGCATTACTGCCGGTGGAATGCCAGATCGCGTCAAGTGTTTACATTCATTGGTTGCACATTCATTAGCCGCTGGCCCTGGAGTCAATCCGTTGGGAGATGAAGCACTTGCCGCTTTGCCACAATGGTGGTTAGTCGATCCATGTTCTGAAATCGATAAATCATGACCCGAGTTGCCGCCATCGATTGTGGCACCAATTCCATTCGGTTATTGATTGCAGATATTTCAAGTGGATCATTTCGCGAGGTCTTGCGCGAAATGGAGATTGTCCGGCTAGGTCAAGGCGTAGATAAGAACAAAGCATT
>CAINLV010000043.1 GCA_903850565.1 uncultured Actinomycetes bacterium | reverse complement strand
GCATCTGAGTTGTGTTTATGTGTCCACAATTGCATTGTTCCATTGGCATTCACTGATTCAGGTGGAAGATCGTGGAAATCGGAAACATTAAGAAGTGAGACATTCTTATTGCGATGGAGGGTATCTAGAACCTGGGCGAGAGTTTCTGCCATATGTGGTGAACATGTGGAATATCCGACGATACCGCCGGGGTTGGTCATCTGTATTGCCGAATCGATGAGGTCTCGCTGAAGTGGGACGAGTTCTTTTAAATCGGTTAAAGACTTGCGCCAGCGAGCTTCCGGTCGTCGACGAAGCGCCCCAAGTCCCGTGCATGGGGCATCGATCAAGACCCGATCATAAGTTTGCGCGAAGAGCTCAGGATTTCTGCCATCGAAGGTGGAAATGAATTGCCTTGGAATCACGCGGGCGACTAGTTCGGCCCTATGCGGCGTAGGTTCGTTGGCGGTAAAGCTAAGAGTTGCATCTTTTGCCATCAGGGAATTAAAAAGAAAGGCCGATTTTCCTCCTGGGCCGGCACACAAATCTAACCAGCTCTGGGCCGGGTCTTCCTTATTGGTGTCAAAGAAGATTTCCGATACCAACTGTGAGCCGAAATCTTGAACGCCGGCGTTGCGTTGTCGGATAGCTGGATAGTCAGTTGGCTGGGTATTGGATTCAATTCCAAAACGGGTGAATTCAAGGGCTTCTCCCCCGACGGCAAGCAATTCTTCACGAGTTGATTTTCCGGGCCACGCTACAAGATGCGGATGGGCGGCAACATTGTTGACCGCAAGTAATTCGATGACCGAGTCCCAAGATTTGAGTACATCGTGATAACTGTTGATGATCCACTCTGGGTGGGAGTACTGAATTGATAACTTTGTTACAAAATCATATTTAGATTCATCTTCAAGAACATCGAAAATTCCAGAATCAGAGCTGATGGCGCGAAGTAAAGCGTTGACATATGAAGCCTTGGATTCTCCAGCTACAAAACGTGCAACTTCAACGGTCTCCGAAACGGCGGCATGTGTTGGGACTCGCATTTCAAAGATTTGATGACAGCCCATACGTAAAAGATCAACGATCTTTACATCTAATTCCGCAATTGGGCGATCGATTTTGGAACTTATGGCAAAATCATATTTGCCTTGCATGCGCAACGTTCCGTAACTTAGCTCCGTAGCAAAGGCACGGTCCCGAAGTTCCAGGGTGGATTCGGAGAGCAATTGCGGAAGCCGGATATTTGCAAAGGCGCCTGATCGATTTACCTCGGTTATCAAATCGTAGGCAAGTAACCGCGAATGGCTAGGTTTTGGCTTTTTAAAATTCTTACTATCCGATGACATCAAGAGTCTCTCCAGGGAGCAATCGCGCCCCTCTTAAGAAATCGACTGATTTCATGCGTCGTTTGCCAGCAGGAGTTACTTCATTTATAGAGATAAAGCCATCGCCGGCTTTAACTATTAATCCAGACTCAGATTCTTCGATTGCACCATTCTTGGTTGAACCCTTTATTGGACTTGTTAGGGTCAATCCGTGCAGACCGATTTTCTCGCCGCGGAAAGTTGACCAAATTCCAGGCTTATCCCCGATGGCACGGTCTTGAAACAAAATTTGGGCGGTAGATAAATCCCACTGCACTTGTCCCATTTCCTTGGTGATCTTTTGCGCCAGGGTGAAACCGGTTGCTGGTTGCGCCTTCGGTTTAATGCCATTAGAGATCTCATCAACAACGCTCATGATGACCGCTCCCCCCAAAATGCTCATTCTCGCTAGGAGTTCTGGGGTGCGTTCAAATTCTTGAATAGCGACCTTCTCTTGAAGGTATATCGGGCCGGTATCCATTCCTTTATCCAACTTGAATATGGATATACCAGTCTCTTCTTCGCCACTCAAAAGCGCCCACTGAACCGGAGCGGCGCCACGCCATTTTGGCAGAAGTGAGAAATGCAGGTTTAGCCAGCCAAATCTAGGTCCATGGAGGAGTTCGACTGGAATTAATTTTCCGTATGCAGCAGTGATAACCAACTGTGGTTGAGCCGTAAGTAAATGGCGGTTAAGTTCGGAATTATCTGCCGGTTTAGAAAGGGGAAGGTCGCGCGCTTGGGCCCATTGGGCTAATTCATTTGGCGCTACCTTCAGACCTCTTCCGCTCTTTTGATCGGGATTGGAAATAATAGAAGCCAAATTGTGTTGCGAATTTAGAACAGCTTCAATAATGGGAACTGAGACCAGGGATGAGGATGCTACGGAAATTTGCATTGAATACTAAATACTTAAACCGAAAGTGTTGTGCGGAGATACCTTCATCTGGATTTCTTGGCCGGCCTCTTGCAAAGTTCCAAACCAGTCAGAATTGCGGATCTCCTTCATGGCTTTCTTGCGCTCGGATTTGCTCAATCGATCAATAAAGACGATTCCATCTAGATGGTCAGTCTCATGCTGGAGACATCGGGCCAATAGTTCGGTTCCATCCACGGTAATGGGATCGCCATACATATTGAATCCTTTGGCAACCGCCCCATATGCCCGCTTTGTTTCGTAGAGCAATCCAGGAAAACTCAGACAACCTTCGTCGCCATCTTGTTCGTCACTGGATAAATCCAACGTTGGGTTGATCAAATGGCCTACAACATCGTCAATGTCCCATACAAAGACTCGCAACGAAACTCCAATTTGTGGTGCGGCCAAGCCAGCACCAGGTGCCTCGTGCATGGTGTCAATCAAATCTTCAACCAAAATTCGCAATTCCTTGTCAAAAGTGTCGACAGGAAGAGCCGGAGTGGCCAAAACTGGGTCTCCGAAGAATCTGATTGGTTGTATCGCCATTAGTGAATTCTATCGGTATTCAAGGAAGCCTTAAATCGAGTATGGGTCCAATCGAACCTGGATTATCGGTTGATTCTTCAATGAACGATATCTCTGAAAATCGAAAAGGAAAGTGGCCAACTCCTGTCCTCTATCTACCGGGACGGTGAGAATCACTTTGGCGCGATCGCCAGGGGTTGGAACTGGCCCAAGTAGGGAAAATTGATCACCTCGCGCAAGCGCCTGGTAAATCTTATTTATCTGCGCGCTATCGCCCTCTAATGTGGCAACTCGAAAGGCTGGTGGAAGTCCGGCCTCGATTCGGTGGGCTAATTCTTGCGATGCAGCAGCGAGCGAATCGCCTTTGACCAACCCTTGGACCGTGGGATGGGCGATTGGTAAGGATACGAATAAATCTGACCCTGGTTCTAAGAGTGAAAGAATTCGAAACCAGCGCTCCCGGGCTTGCTCCTCTCCACGAAGCTGGGTGCGGTTAAAAATAACTTGGCCATCCATGAGAGCTGCTCCGAAGTAATGTCCCTCAGGCTCCATTCCCGCAGTCGCGATAACCAACGAAGTGCCCGTGGGGAGCTGATCTACCGGTTTATCACCAGTAGAAAAAATCACGCGCACGTTGGCAAAGGCGCGCGCATAATCCTGGGCCAACTTCTTCGCACCCTTATTGATAATCCATGGCCGGTTATCTTGGCACCAGGAGCATTTCCAATTTTCGTATTGTTTATTACAGGTGCCGCATGAAATTACCGAGCCCTCGCTGATTATGACTAAGCGACCGCCACACAGACATAGTGCTGGATTCTTGCATCCTTGGCATAGAAAACCAGTGACGTATCCTGGATCAGCCACACTCACAAGCACAGAACCTTTTTTAAGTGCCTGGCTAATAACAGTAAAACTATCCCGATGTGAGTCTTCTGCAAAGATGTTAACTTTGAGTGAAACGGGAGGTCGATGCAATTTAAGCCATCCCAGTTGGGCCAAGCGCGTTAATTCCATTGACGGCGAATTGCTGATAAATATTACTGAATGCTCTGTAGACCGCAACAAAACAATATCCCGTACATTCCAGCCGGGATTTCTACGTTCATACATTGATTCATCGAGGTCGTCTATAACCACAATGAGAGAATTTTTGGTAAGTGAGGTAAAAACTGCACTTCGGGTTCCGATAATGACTCTTTGCTTGAGTAAGTTTGCTTCTAGAAAATTGCGATAGCGTTCAGATTTGGACAAATGCGAACCTAGAACTACTGAGGTAAAGCCCAAAGCTGCATCGATTTCGACTTGAGTTCTCAATAGAACTTTCTCATCTGGCACTATTACCAGGATTTGACCTGTTCTATTCCAACTTGAAAGTATCGCGGCCAATATTCTTTTTGTCGGCCAACCGACGGATGTGAGCGCAAGCCAGCGAACTGGGCGATTGCTTTTAAGATCTGAACTGGCCGATGGCGAAAGAAAAGAATCAGATGCGCCGATAATTTCGGAAGACTCCACAACTTCGGAAGGCCCACTGTGAGAGTTCAGGTTAACGGAAGCAGCAAATGCCTTTTCGGCGAGAGCAACGCGATCAGGAATTGTGCCTCTGATGATCTCCCAAGGTTTTGTCCCATAACGGGAAGAAACAGTCAAAATCAACTGATGAAGATCTGGGGAATAGATAGGCAAAGGTGAGATCACCTTTTCTATAAATTTCAGCGTACCCATAGAACTTTCGTAAGGAACTCGATCAAGTACATAACCAACGGTCTCCATGCTGCCGAAATGAATTTTCACCAACGAGCCAATGGAAACTTCATCACTCATAGAATGCGGAACGCGGTAGCTATATTTCCCATCTAAGTGGAAAGTTGGTGTATCGACTAGAACTTCGGCGACGCTTGGCTCGGCAGAAACTTCGATAGCACCGGCATACTTCTGCGACTTTAATTTGAGTGGCCGATCATTAGCCACGGTCAATTAACCTTTTACGGCGCGCGCAAGGGAGTCGGCGCGATCGACTCTCTCCCAGGTGAATTCCGGAAGTTCCCTACCAAAGTGCCCATAACTGCTAGTTAATCCATAGATAGGACGGAGTAAATCTAGGTCTCGGATAATTGCCGCCGGGCGAAGGTCAAAGACAACATTGATGGCATCTGCAATTTGATCTACTGGAACCTTCTCGGTACCAAAAGTTTCCACGAAAAGTCCCACAGGCTGCGCTTTACCAATTGCATAAGCAACTTGGACCTCACATTTTGTGGCCAATCCTGCGGCGACAACATTCTTTGCAACCCAACGCATTGCATAGGCAGCAGAACGATCTACTTTCGAAGGATCTTTTCCGGAGAAGGCTCCCCCGCCATGACGAGCCATCCCACCATAGGTATCGACGATAATCTTTCGGCCAGTAAGGCCGGCATCCCCCATCGGCCCACCAATTACAAAGCGACCCGTCGGGTTAATAAGGGTTCTGACGTTAGAGGTATCAATCTTGAGGTCGGAAATGATGGCATCAATGACGAAGCGAGAAACATCTGGAGCAAGGGTTGTGTCGATATCGACACTTGGAGAATGCTGGGTTGATATAACAACGGTATTTAGGGCAATTGCTTGGCCATGCAAATATTCGATAGTGACTTGAGTCTTTCCATCTGGCCGCAAATAATCCAAAACGCCACTTTTACGTACTTCCGAAAGTTTTTGAGAGAGGCGATGAGCTAAAGAAATTGGGAGCGGCATCAACTCTGGAGTGTCATCGCACGCATATCCAAACATCAAACCTTGATCGCCAGCGCCTTGAAGATCTAATGGATCTTGGGAAGAAGATATGCGTTGTTCAAAAGCGGTATCCACGCCTTGGGCAATGTCTTGTGATTGCTGACCGATAGAAAGAGACACCCCACAGGAATTTCCATCAAAACCTTTTTCCGAAGAATCGTAGCCAATGCGTAAAACGGTATCTCGGACAATTGTCATCACATCGGCATAGCCTTGAGTGGTAACTTCGCCAGCGACATGGACCTGGCCAGTAGTAATCAATGTTTCTACTGCAACTCGACTAGCGCTATCTTGGCTCAATAGAGAATCCAAGATCGCATCCGAAATTTGATCTGCCATCTTGTCTGGATGACCTTCGGTAACGGACTCTGAGGTAAAAAGGCGCTTAGTCATTGGGGTAACCTAACTTAGAAACGATGCGATCCAAAAGCAGATCAGCTAAGGCGAGCTTCGACCCAGCCTGGAAAAAGAAATCTTGCTCTGTGGAATCGACAATCCACCCGGTGGAATCATCCTCGCCAAAAATCTGTCCTTGCGAAACATCATTTACGTAGAGAAGGTCAACTCCTTTGGCCTTCAATTTTTGCGAACCTTTCTCCCTAAGATCGCCGGCAGTTTCTGCGGCAAATCCCACCAAGATTTGATTCGCATTTCTTGACTCAGATAAATGTTTCAAAATGTCAGGATTGGTTTCAAGTTCCAAGCTATGGAATTGTTCCTTGCTGATCTTTGTCTGGCTCCGATTGACAGGGCGCGCGTCGGCCACGGCTGCACTCATGATTATCGCGTCAGCTTTGTCGGCCAATTCGCTAACTTTTGCGAACATGTCGGCTGTGGATTCCACTCGATGCATCCGCACACCTTCGATATCTGCAAGTTCTGAGTTTGCTGCCACTAAATCCACCAGAGCACCGCGACGAACTGCAGCAAGGGCCAAGGCAAATCCTTGCTTTCCAGAAGATCGGTTACCGATATACCGAACCGGATCGATAGCCTCCCTGGTGCCGCCGGCGGTGATAAGAATGCGATGTCCATGTAGGTCGGCCTTTCGAGCAAAGTTTTCTGCGACCGCCGCTACGATTCGCTGGCTCTCTGGGAACCTTCCCTGACCAATATCTGAACCAGTAAGCGCTCCAACGTCTGGTTCCAAGACAGTGACGCCTCGGCTTCGTAGAGTTTGCACATTTGCGACAGTGGCGGCATTTAGCCACATTTCCGGGTGCATGGCCGGAACAAGTAGCAGCGGCGCCTTGCTTGCCAGGACCACATTGGTCAACAGGTCATCGGCTCTTCCGCCGGCCAGCCGAGCCAGTAGATCGGCCGTGGTTGGGGCAATGACGATCATTGAAGCGATTTTGGCTAGTTGGATATGAGGAACTTTATGGACATTGTTCCAAAGATTGGTCTCCACTGGGCGACCAGAAAGGGCTTCCCATGTGGCTGCCCCGACAAAATTGAGACTGTTCTGGGTTGGAATTACGGTGACTAAATAGCCAGACTCTTTTAGCCGTCGGAGCAGGTCACAAGCCTTATAAGCGGCAATTCCGCCACCGACACCAAGAATAAGCTCACGCCCCAAACCCACGTTAGCTGGGCGGTTATCGGGGGTAGAACTCTCCTGCGTCATCGCGGTTGGCAGATTTAGACGGCTTCTGGCGCCTTAGGTTCCAACTCTGGCGCCTTAGGTTCCAAATTTTCAATGGTTAAGAGGCCTTCATTGATCTCACGCAAGGCGATAGAAAGTGGCTTTTCATGCACATAAGTGTCGACCAAAGGTCCCACATACTCAAGAAGTCCCTCGCCCAATTGGGAATAGTAGGCATTGATCTGGCGGGCACGCTTGGCTGCGTAAAGGACCAAGCTGTACTTGGATCCAGCTTTATCTAGCAACTCATCTATCGGAGGATTGGTAATGCCATCCATGTTGCTCATAAAAAACCCCTACCTAAAAAATAGCGTGATGAACCTAATTAACCTTATGAGAAGTCGCCAATGCTACCAGTTGAGCGACAACATCCTCGACCTGAGAATTCACCAAGGTATGGTCAAACTCAGTCGCAGCGGCCATTTCGGCGGCGCCGAGCGCCAATCGTGCCGCCTGGCGTTCGGCGCTATCACTTCCACGAGCGGCTAAGCGGCTTTGGAGCTCCTCCCAAGAGGGTGGAGCTATGAAGATAAGCAGCGCCGATGGATCCACCGAACGAACTTGCCTAGCCCCTTCGATCTCAATCTCCAGGAGAACATGCTTGCCAATCGCTCGCCACTCTTGGATGGGATGCTTTGGGGTTCCGTATCGGGCACCGGCAAATTCGGCCCACTCCAGAAACTCCCCGCCCGCCACCATCTGCGCGAATTTCTGCTCGGAGAGGAAGAAATAATCGATGCCATTGCTTTCAGATGCCCGAGGGGCTCGCGTCGTGGCAGAAACGCTCACCCAAAATCTAGGGTCATTGCGCAAAGCGCTGGTAATGGTGCTCTTTCCGACCCCGCCTGGACCTGACATCACAATGAGTGAGCCAGGTGGGGTTTGAACTTTTAACAATGCGCTCTCTTTTCCTAAAGCTAGCAGCTGGTGTCTGCCTAAGCCCCCAAGTCTACGCGAGGGCGAAATGCCATTTCGAACCATGATCGCCTCACACCTGGTTGGTCCCAAACCGGAGACTGCAGCTAGCAGCTCTTTTACCCGCATTCGCTGTATCGCTGGAGTTGGATTATTGAGGATTTCAAAAAAAGAGAGTTTGCCCGAACTTAGTTTCTCTTTAACTTCAGCGCGCACTTTTCGACTCGCGGCCGCGTTCGCCACCGCCTTCGCACGCACTTCGGGTGAAATTGTCGGTGGAGCCATGCCAGGTATCTCTACTACTACTTTGCAGATTCGTTTATTGAAGTAAAAATATCCATGGCAGCAGTGCTCATCGCTTCCGGAGATACTTTCCAAAAGCTGGTGATGGGGCGACCAATGACAACATAATTTGCCCCACTTGCAATCGCTGCTTCAGGAGTCGTGGTTCTTTTTTGATCGGCGGTATCTGATCCAAGCGGCCTTACTCCTGGGGTTATCAATTCAATCGACGCTGGTACCGCCGCTCTTATCGCAGCCACTTCATTTGGTGAGCAAACTATCGATCGAGCTCCGGCTTGGACCGCCAATTTTGCCAAAGTTACTGCAGAGTCCATGGGGCCATGAGCAAAACCGATCTGGTGAAGATCAGCTTCATTGAGAGAGGTCAATATTGTAACGGCCGTTATCGAAACCGCAGGAGCGGCGGAGACCGCTGCGGAAATCATTTCGGCTCCACCGGAGGCATGAACCGTGAGAAATTTGGGTGCGATCTGCGCGACAGATCTGGCCGCACCGGCAACTGTATTGGGAATGTCATGAAGTTTTAAGTCGAGAAATATTTCAAAATCCCCCGAACTTCGCAAGGCATCTAAGCCAGTTCTTCCAAATTTAAGGAAGAATTCCAGACCTACTTTGTAGATAGATATGCTTGCTGAAGTTGCCTCGATCCAGCCACGAGCGGTATCTAGATCGTCGGTATCCAAAGCCAAAATAATTTGCGACTTCACAAAATCCCCCTCTTTGTTCCGCTTAAGTTTTCCAATTGGCGCTCTATGAATCTCGATGTGCAAATCCAACCGCCGCCGCAACGGAGGCGAATCCTTTTTCTATTAATAAATCTTGAAGTTCATTCTTCACTTTGATTGCAGCCAAGGGGTTTCCAAAAGTCGCTGTACCCACCGAAATACCTGAAGCTCCTGCCAAAATTAACTCCAATGCATCTCTACCTGATGCAACACCGCCCATGCCTAGGATGCTCAGCTGTGGTAGCCGTTGATGAACTTGATAGATGGCGCGTACGGCTACGGGTCGGATTGCCGGACCTGACAGCCCTCCAGTCTTGCCCGCTAATTTCGGCTTCATGGTGTTGGTATCAATCACCATTCCAAGCAAGGTATTTATTAATGCCACTCCGGATGCGCCCGCCGAATGAACGCTTTCGGCGATATCTGCAATATTGGTTACATCTGGCGAGAGCTTTGCGATCAGTGGAATTCGCAAATTGAGATTGGTTTTAACGGCATTAACAGCGGCATAAGCAGTATCAACATGACAGGAAAAAACTTGCCCACGATTCTCAACGTTGGGACATGAAATATTAATTTCAATTGCCGAGATGCCAGGAATTCCGTCGAGCTTCTTAGCGAGCAGGCCATAATCTTCAACGCTTTCACCGGCGATGCTAATCACTATCGTTGCATTTTGGGACTTGAGCCATGGAATATCGTCCGCTAAGAAGCGGTCTATTCCAGGACCTTGCAATCCGATCGAATTCAACATCCCGCTGGGGGTTTCTGCCATTCGAGGCGTTGCTCGACCAGATCGAGGTTTCATCATGATGGATTTCGTAACAATTCCACCGAGTTCCTCCAGTGCAAAGAACTGCGCTAGCTCCTTCCCGGAACCAGCACACCCACTTGCGGTAAATATTGGATTTGAAAACCGCTTATCCCCTAATTGGGTGGAAAAATCAAAGCTCATAGCTCCCCCCAAGTTCCTGCGGGGATCTTGCCATTGCTATTCCAAATAACTCGTTCGCTACTCACTACAGGACCTTCGATACAACTGCGTTGCATTTTAATAACACCATCTGCATCCTTCATGGGAATCACACAGGTCATGCAAACACCGATCCCGCAAGCCATGGATTCTTCCACCGCACATTGATGGGGAATCTGCATCAATGCAGCAATCTCCGAAATTGCCGCAAGCATTCCCATGGGACCGCATGAATAGATAACTTCAATATTGTTCTTTTCAATGATCTCCGGAAGAAATTCGCTGACTCTTCCATGTAGCCCGGCGCTTCCATCATCAGTGGTTATGGTCATGGAATTTACCGACCGTTTGCCCTCTATCGGAGCGTAGATTTTTGCGGCAGAGCTTGCTCCCAAAACCATATCGACTCGGGATCCTCGATTTTTCAAAACTTCAGCCAATCCAAATAATGGCGCCGAGCCGTATCCCCCACCAACAAGCAGCGCGCGCACATTCTCCGTGGGGATACCAAATGAGGTTCCTAGCGGACCGACCATATCCACCTTAAAGCCATTGGGAAGTGAGGTCAGCCATTTGCTTCCACCTCCATGTGGGGCGACAACCAATTCAAGTATTCCGCCAATATGAGTTTTCGCACTGGCGCGATGAACAGCGAAAGCTCGTCGCAATATCATCGAAGAGGCTTCGCCACCCACCGAGACCGCCACAAAATTTCCTGGTCGCACAAAGGCGGCAAGATCGCCGACTTCAAACACCATGTGATGGTAGGTGCCGACTCTTTTGTTACTAACAATTTCAGCGGCTATTTTTCTAGCGTGCTTATTGATCATCGTAGTAACCACTCCTGCAAGGAGTTGATCGAGAAATCCTTCACATGAAGTTCGCTAATACCGGCAGCGGCAGCCTTGAAGCCCGCGATGGTAGTGATGCAAGGAATGGAACGTTGCACGGCCGCGGTCCTGATCAACCAACCATCTTGTCTAGTGCCACGTCCGAGAGGTGTATTAATAACCAGGTTAACTTCCCCAGAATTAATGATCTCCAGAGCAGATCTGCGCCCATCATGTGACTCTTTTTCAGAGTGCTTGCGAACTTGAATTGAATAGATTCCATTTTCGCGCAAGAAGTTATGTGTGCCTGATGTAGTGAAAATCCGAAAACCTAAGGAGTGCAGCGTTCGAATTGGTTCAAGCGCACCCAGTTTGTCGCGGTTGGATAAGG
>CAINLV010000042.1 GCA_903850565.1 uncultured Actinomycetes bacterium | reverse complement strand
GTAATGAGAATGACGAACTTAAATAGCGCACCACCACCGAGGGCGCCATTGATGATGGTGATAACGCTTCCGATTCCAAATGGATTTACGTTTGGATCGGTGGAGTTAACTACGTCGGCATTGGTTGCTGCCCAAAGGAATGACATCAAGAGCAAATATCCACCGATTGCGGAATAGAAGATGGACTTCCAAATTCCCTTAGCGGCGTTGATATGTGCATTGTGAGTTTCTTCAGATAAGTGCGCTGACGCGTCAAAACCAGTGATGGTGTACTGCGTGAGCAATAGACCAAGTGGAAGGATATAAATCCAATAGCTGTGAATGCCACCGCTACCGAATCCGGAGTTATTGAAGTGTTGCGTAAACATCCACTTTAATGATTGGTGGTGTGATGGCTTCAAGAACATCACCAAAATGATGATCGCAGAACCGAATACGTGCCACCAGACCGAAACGTTATTAAATACAGCCAAAAGATGATGACCAAAAATATTGATCAATGTTGCGAAGGCCATGATCACCAGGAAGAGAACAAATTGCTGGTGGATGTAGTCGCCGCCCATAAACTTGGCTTCAAAACCAGGGAAGTAGAAGCCGATCAAGGTGTTAATAAAGAAGGTAACTCCATAACCAACAGATGCCGTTACTGAGACCAAACCAACTAGGTTCAACCAGCCGGTGTAGAAGCCAGCTTTGGCGCCACCGAGCTTGGATGCCCACCAGTAGATTCCGCCCGATGTTGGGTAGGCCGAAGCAAGTTCGGACATACAGAAGCCGATGATCAAAATAAATGTGGAAACAACCGGCCAGCCAATCGAGATTGCTACTGGGCCGCCGTTATTCCAAGCCTGGGCAAAGGTGGTAAAACACCCTGCCAAAATTGAGATGATCGAGAATGAAATTGCGAAGTTTGAGAAGCCCGACCAAGTTCGGTGAAGTTCCTGCTTGTACCCGAGCGCTGCTAACCGAGCCTCGTCATCACTTTGTGTCTGATTCGACATTCATCTCCCCTTCTAGAAGTTGGGGTGAGTCTGCTCTCACATTCGTGATTTTGGAAGGAGATACGCGGTGAATTCACAGATTTGTTACAAATTTTTCAGCTCTGGCTAATCGACTCACGGGTTGTTCAGATTCTGACTTTGGGTGCTTGCAATCTTAAAAAGTTGTGGAAGGCTCTCAGTAGCGCTTAGTAGGAGGAAAAATGTCACTTCAAGGAAAACGGCTCACGCTCGATGAACTCAAGGCCGATGTCGCCGCAGGTGTTATAGATACCGTCGTGGTTGGCGCCACCGATATGCAAGGCAGGTTGCAGGGCAAGCGGATCCACGCACCCTTCTTCCTGGAGGACACAGTCAAGAATGGAACTGAGGGCTGTAACTACCTACTTGCCGTGGATATCGACATGAATACCGTGCAGGGATATGACATTTCCTCTTGGGACACTGGCTATGCCGATATGGGCATGTCCCCTGATTTCGCCACGCTTCGATACTTACCCTGGCATCCAGGAACTGCAATGGTCGTTGCCGATTTCGTAGATCATCATCATCAAGGAATTTCGGTATCCCCACGTACGGTTTTGAAAACTCAGTTAGAGCGCCTGCACAAAGCGGGCATGGTTGCGCTCTGCGGCACTGAACTGGAGTTCATTGTCTTCAAAGATACCTTCGAAGAAGCCTGGAACAGCGGGTATCAAGGGCTAACCCCTGCAAATCAATACAACGTCGATTATTCCCTCACCGGAACTGCCAGAGTGGAAAAACTACTTCGAGCGATAAGACTTAATATGGATGCCGCTGGGCTGATTGTTGAATCCGCTAAAGGTGAATGTAACTATGGCCAACACGAAATTGCCTTTCGCTACGAGGATGCGCTGACGACTTGCGACAACCATTCGATCTACAAGATGGGTGCTAAAGAAATTGCCTCCGAGCAAGGTTGTTCCTTAACTTTCATGGCCAAGTTCAATGAAAAAGAGGGCAACTCCTGTCACATTCACCTCTCCTTCAGAGATCTCGCTGATAACGCGGTCATGTCCGGAGATGCCGGCGATGGCATGTCAGAACTTGGTCGCGCCTTCTTAGCCGGTCAACAGCAACATATGCGTGAACTAACGCTGCTCTTTGCGCCAAACATCAACTCATATAAGCGTTACCAACCAGGAACTTTTGCACCAACTGCCATCAAATGGGGCCGAGACAACCGCACCTGCGCCCTTCGTCTAGTTGGATCTGGTCATTCACTTCGAATCGAAAATCGTGTTCCAGGTGGTGATGTAAATCCATATATGGCTGTTGCTGGGATGGTTGCCGCTGGAATAGATGGCATTGAAAAGAATTTAGTTCTAGAGCCAATCTTTACGGGAAATGCTTATGCTCTAGAGACTTCCCGCGTTCCTCATACTTTGCAAGAGGCGCGAGACTTGTGGGCTAATAGCCAGTGGGTCAAAGAAACCTTCGGCGAAGATGTTCAAAAGCACTACACGCATATGGCTGACACTGAAATCGATGCCTTTGGCAGAGCGGTTACGGATTGGGAGAGATTTCGAAGTTTCGAGCGTATGTAAGACCCACTAGAGTTATTGCATACTGGAGAAGAGAAGCTAAGGCCCCATGACTACATACACGATTATCAATCCCACTACGGCTAAACCTGTCCAAGAAATTCACTTGGCTGACATTTTCGAAACCGATGTGATCATTGAAAAGGCGGCGCGCGCCTTTGCCAGTTGGCGACTGGTTGCACCGGGTGATCGAGCAAAGTTGCTGCGCAAATTTGCCGCTGTCGTGGAAGCCCACACCGAGGAATTAGCTCAGCTAGAAGTTCTCAATTCTGGTCACACCATCGGCAATGCGCGATGGGAAGCTGGCAACGTTGTTAACGTTTTGAATTATTACAGCGCTTCGCCCGAACGCCTTTTTGGACGACAAATTCCAGTCCCTAACGGCATCGACATTACTTTCAAAGAGCCTTTAGGTGTCATCGGAATTATCGTTCCGTGGAACTTTCCGATGCCTATTGCCGGCTGGGGTTTCGGCCCAGCGCTAGCCGCAGGCAATACCGTCGTCTTGAAACCTGCAGAGGTAACTCCCCTGACAGCGATTCGTTTGGCCGAGCTCGCTTTGGAAGCGGGAATTCCTGAGGGCGTCTTCAATGTCATCCCTGGAAAAGGAAGCGTTGTTGGCGAACGCTTTGTCACGCACCCGGCAGTTCGAAAGATTGTCTTCACCGGTTCTACAACGGTCGGAAAACACATCATGCAAGGCTGCGCCAATCAAGTGAAACGCTTAACCCTGGAACTTGGTGGCAAGAGCGCCAACATAATTTTTGACGATGCGGATATCGAGAAAGCAGCCGCGAACGCTCCTGGCGCGGTCTTCGACAACGCAGGTCAAGATTGCTGCGCTCGATCCCGTATTTTGGTTCAGAAGAACGTCTACGAAAAATTTATGGAGCACTTTGAAGTTGCCGTGAAAGCGTTTCGAGTTGAAGACCCTGCGAATGAAAGCGCAGAAATGGGACCGCTTATTACCGCAGCTCACCTAGCTCGCGTTCAAGAATATGTCCCTAGTGGCGCTCCAATTGCCTTCCAAGGCACCAAACCGGAAGGTGATGGTTTCTGGTTTGCACCAACAGTCCTGGCTCACACCAATTTGGAAGATCGCGCCTATCGCGAGGAAATCTTCGGTCCCGTTGTCTCCGTTGTGCCATTCACGGACGAAGACGATGCCATTCGCATTGCCAATGATTCCGAATTTGGATTGTCTGGATCTATTTGGTCCAGAGACATTGGTAGAGCGGTTCGAGTTTCTCGCGGCGTGGAAGCGGGAAATCTCTCGGTCAACTCAAATTCTTCAGTTCGTTATTGGACCCCATTTGGCGGGTATAAACAATCTGGTCTAGGTCGCGAACTTGGCCCTGACGCTCTTGATGCTTTTACCGAAACCAAAAACGTTTTCTTCGATACCCAAAACTAGGAGCAAAAAACACATGGAACGTTTACAAGATCGAGTCGCCGTAATCACCGGAGCTGCTAGCGGAATCGGTTATGCCACCGCTCAACGCTTTGCCGCCGAAGGCGCCAAAGTAGTAATTGTGGATTTGAATGAAGAAGTTGGTACCAAAGTTGCCGAAGAACTGGGTGGCATCTATGTAAAAGCAAACGTTACCTCTGAAGAAGATGTCCAACGTATGTACAAAGTCGCTTTCGACACTTACGGCCGCATTGATATTGCCTTCAACAATGCTGGAATTTCACCACCTGATGATGACTCAATTTTGACCACAGGTATCGATGCTTGGCGTCGAGTCCAAGAAGTTAATCTGACTTCAGTCTACCTTTGCTGCAAATATGTACTTCCTTATATGCAGAAAGCCGGAAAAGGTTCCATTATTAATACCGCTTCTTTCGTTGCCACTATGGGGGCAGCTACTTCCCAAATCTCTTACACCGCATCCAAAGGTGGGGTTCTAGCGATGAGCCGCGAACTTGGCGTGCAATTTGCTCGTGAAGGCATCCGCGTCAATGCTCTCTCCCCTGGACCTGTTAATACTCCATTGCTTCGTGAGCTTTTTGCAAAGGATCCAGAGCGTGCCGCCCGTCGCCTAATTCATATCCCATTTGGCCGATTCGCAGAGCCAACCGAAATCGCTGCCGCAGTGGCATTTCTTGCATCGGATGATTCTTCCTTTATTACCGCTTCCAACTTCTTGGTTGATGGCGGAATCAGTGGTGCTTACGTAACTCCGCTTTCCGAATAAGGGGCATATTGCATGTGTAGATTGATGGGTTATGTCTCTGGTTCTGCGACGACTTTTTCCGTAATCGGTGGCAAGAATTTTCCACAGTTTTCGGCGCTCTCCGCTCTCCACAACGATGGTTGGGGAATTGCAACCGTTGGTGAAGAAGAAGTTACTTCAGTGATTCTCGAACCAACCCCAGCAGTAGATAGTCCAAAATTTTTGGAAAGCTCCACGACGCTGCAGGCGGATGCAGCTTTGCTTCACTTCCGCTGGGCAACAACCGGATTAGCAGTGAGTGAAGAAAATACCCATCCATTTAGTTACCAGCAATATTCCTTCATTCACAATGGCGGAATATCCCCCAAAGAATCTGTCGATCCCTTCGTCGATGGCGACCTCTTCAGCCAGAGACGGGGCGATACCGATAGTGAGCGCTACTTCCTGGCTTTGGTTTCGCACATTAGAAAAGTAGGCCTCATCGAAGGAACTTTGGAAGGCGTCCGAGAAATAAGGAACTCCTGCAATTTCTCAAGTCTTAACGCCATGCTTTTAACGCCAAAGTATTACTTGGTAATTTGCGAGCACAACAACACCAAAATTCCTGGCGCCTTTGAAAATGATTTGGACTATTACGAACTGAAATATCGCCAAGATGAGCGCGGCATTGTCGTTGCTTCCTCAGGCTGGGATCAGAGCGATTGGGCCACTTTGGCAAACCATCGTCTCTTGGTTGTTAATCGAATTACTCTGGAAGTTGAAATTTTAGAAATCTAGAAAGTAATTCACACCGAAGAAGTGCCGACTCCCTTGAGGGAAGAAGTCGGCACTTCTTCGGTTATAGCGTCAATGCAAGTTAATTTATTACTTGTGCGAAAGATCTTTCAGGGAACTCTCAGTCATCACCTTCGGATTCACCATCATCTCCTCCGCCATCGCCACCGCCATCAGATTCGCCATCGCCTTCAGAATCTCCGCCGGACCCACCTGCGATAGATGGCTTACCAGAGATTGGAGTTCCCACGGGTGTAGGAGTTTGAGAAAGCACCGGTTGTGGCTTCGGCGAAGATATTGTCGCAGGTTGCCCGCCTTCGGATTCATGACCTCCAGAAGAATTATCATCACCAGATTCACTATTGCCGCTGGTGCTTACCGATCCAGATCCAGATCCAGATCCATCTTCCCCATGTGAATTCTTTATAGCTGGAGAATTCACTGGATTTGGGGAAATAATACTTTCGTCATCGTTGCCTGAAATTTGATCAACCACTTTGGTAACTGGCTTAGTAATCTCTTTCTTCAAATCTGTAACAGCAACTTTTACACTTTTGGAAAATTGATGAGGTAATAAACCCGCATATGCCAATGTCGGTATTACAACGGCTGTAACTACTATTGGTGTGACAAAATATCGCAGGAACTTCCGCTTTCGCAGAACCTCATTTTCGCGGTAAGCAAGCAAGATTCGATCTAGCGCCTCTGTGTTTTCTGCGACCGGAGCATCGCCAAATTGACGAAGTGACTCAAATATCGGATCTGAACGAAATTCATCGGGAGTTAGATTCTCGTTATTCATGCCAGACCTCCTAACTTTTCTCGTAATGCAATTAGCCCCCGATGCGAAAGCACTCGGACGGCATTGGCGTTTTTCTTCACTACTAATGCAGTTTCTTCAACTGATAAATCGGAAACGATTCGAAGAAGCAAAACTTCAGATTGCGCTGCTGGAAGTTGAGCAATCGCGTTTACCGCTTCATTCACCGTTTCATTCGCTTCAAATTCCTTCTCCACATTGGTCGGACTGGTCAGCCAGAAAACTTCCTCAATATCCTGACTGGAGCGAGCTTGTCGATCTCGAATTCTGGTGGCGTCGACTATTCGATTCCTGGCAATGGCGTAGAGCCACCCCGTGAATTCGGCCGAACTCCCTTTGAACTTTCGAATATCGCGGGCGACGTTGAGCCAGGTCTCCGAGACAACTTCTTCGTAGTCAATGGAACTATTGAGCAATCTGACCTGAACAAAGCGACTCAATTTCGAATTGTGAATTCGCCACAGTGTGGCAAAAGCGGCTTCCTCTCCTTTGCGAGCGCCATTCAAGGCAGCATCAAGAACTTCCTCGGGAGTCGTGGCAGCTGGCCCGAAGGTCTGCGAATCGCTCATCGACACCTCACTTGGAACTCTTTCGATATAGGCGCACAACTGGCCTGGTTCATTACGGAACTTTCGATTTTATTTCAGGAGCGGAAGCATTACCGAGTCGACGAAGTTTTCTATCTCATCTCGCGTCGGCGGTCTTCCTTCGAAGGTAATTGAGTGCATGGCGAAGGCGATTGGCAGATCGGTAACCATGGGGTGAATATCGCCAGCCTTAATCTGACCGGCGAGCGCTGCTTCCTCTAATGAGCGTTTCATCTGCTCTTTTCGAGGATTGATGATCTGTTCCTCTGCGGCTTGCTGTAATTTCGGCTGCCGTTGGAATTCGGAGATGCACCCGGCCATCGCCTTTCCTAAATCGCCGGCGAAAGCATCGCACATGGAATTCAATTTGGTGATCAACCCAGTTCGGGGATCGCTTAAATCCAGCGGAACTTCACATTTATGGATTTCGTAAGCCAGGGCATCGATCACTAAATCCACCTTTGTGTGCCAGCGCCGATAAATACTGGCTTTACCAGTCTGCGCCCGATGAGCCACTGCCTCTAAGGAGAGCCCAGTAAATCCGACCTCAGCCAAGATGGAGATTGTGGCTTGAAAAATGGCAGCTAGAAGATCATCACCGCGGCGGCGGGAAGCGCACTCGCCGAGATCTAGAGAACGGTTGCGTTCCCTAGGCTCCTTTGTTAACCTTGCCATATAGAGAACGATACCGTTCATTATCACTTTTTTATGACTTTGACCTCGCACCACGGAGAGAAATAAGGGGTACCTCGCATGACCGATACCGCCAATACCGATACTGCCAATACCGATATTGAGACTGGATTAGATCCAAATCGTTGGCGGGCCTTGCTGGTCATCGCCATCGCCTCGTTAATGGTCGTTCTCGATGCCTCCATCGTCAACATTGCCCTACCAAGTGCCCAGAAGGCGCTACATATCTCCAATGCCAATCGCCAATGGGTCGTTACCGCATATTCCCTAGCATTCGGAAGTTTGTTGCTTCTAGGCGGACGAATCGCCGACTTTGTTGGTCGTAAGAAGATCTTCATCATCGGTCTCTTGGGCTTTGCTGGCGCCTCCGCACTCGGTGGCATCGCCTCCACCCAAGCCCTCCTCTTCGGAGCTCGTGCTCTCCAAGGCGCTTTCGGAGCTTTGCTCGCCCCAGCCGCGCTCTCCCTCATCAATGTGACCTTCACTGTGCCTAAAGAGCGTGCCCGAGCCTTTGGTGTCTATGGCGCGATCTCCGGCGGCGGAGCTGCCATTGGATTGATTCTCGGTGGAACCTTGACCGAGTACGCCAACTGGCGCTGGTGCTTAGGTGTAAACGTTCCCATCGCACTTGTAGCCGTTGTTCTGGCTATCCCCTTCATTCATGAGTCAAAGGCCGAAGGCAATCGAAGTTATGACGTTCCAGGAGCGATCACGGCAACCCTTGGCTTGGTCTCTCTTGTGTATGGATTTAGCCAAGCAGCGACAAAGGGATGGTTAAAGCCTGGGACTTACGAGTTCTTCATTTTGGCTGCCATCTTGCTCACCGCCTTTATCTTGATTCAAACACAGGTAAAGAACCCACTACTTCCCTTGCGCGTACTTGCCGAGAGAAACCGTGGCGGATCTTACTTAGCCTCACTTCTGGTTGGAACTGGTCTCTTTGCAATGTTCCTCTTTCTGAGTATTTACATGCAAGGTTTCTTGCATTACTCCTCATTAAAATCTGGCTTTGCCTTCCTTCCATTTTCCATGGGAGTTATCGCCTTTGCCGGAGTAGCCTCGCAATTGCTACCTAAGACCGGACCTCGTCCGCTCATGGTTATTGGGCTTATTTGTGGCGCCATTGGCTTGCTTCTGCTTTCCCAAATCACGCCAACTTCTTCTTACACCACACACATCTTGCCAGCCATGATCGTTATCAGTTCCGGCATGGCACTCTTCTGGATCCCCAGCGCCAGCACGGGATTGCATAACTCCGGTCTACATGATGCCGGTGTAGCCAGCGCAATGATTAATACCAGCCAGCAAATTGGTGGTTCTCTTGGCGCTGCATTGCTCAATACTGTTGCTATTAGTTCGGCAACTGCCTTTGCAAAAACCCATACCTCACTTGGAAAAATGAATCAGGTTTATGCCCAAGTTCATGGCTTTGCAATTGCCTTTCGAATCGGAGCTGGCTTCCTTGTGGCTGCTGCGATCATTGCATTCTTGCTCATCAACATTGGCAAGGACTCTCTAGTCGAATCAGAGATGGGCGGAGCGATCTAATCGCACCACACTTTTTTAAAGGTTAGTTCTGCTTCGACTTTCGATAGCTCCAAAACCCAAAGAGAAGTGCAATCACAATCAATATAGTTGAAGTTGCGTAGATTCCAAGGCTGTTACTTCCGTGATGTGTTAGCGGAACTGGTGAAGGGCTCTGAGATACTTCAGGGCCCTTTCCAAATGTAAAGGTGTACTCCCCTTCAATCACATGTCCGTCCAGCGCGGCAATTCGGTAATTGACCAAGACCGGACCTTCGACTTCATTGGCCAATAACTGACTGGTTAATACATTCTTTTTCACAGTAGAAAGATCGCTGTTGACTTGATCGCCCTTTGCATTTGTTACGGTAAGAAAGTTTATTTTTTGGCCGCTTATTTGGGCCAGATCTTCGCCAAATGTGAGCACGACCGAGTGTGGCCAGGTAGTTATAGAGCTATCAACCACCGGCGAACTGGTGACTAAGGCGGTATGGGCTTGCGCTGATGTCATCGAAAAAATGGGAAGTACTACTAGCGAAACTAGCGCCCCAACCAATATTCGTGGCGTCCAAAGTTTACGACTAAATCTGAAACTAGCGCCTCGCAGGTGAAAAGTAGTGGCTTTCATGAAAAAATCCTATCTATTTAATTTGCTAATGTTCGCACAGGTCAAGAGCATCGAATTTCAGCCCCGGCTATTCGATCGGCAACCCTCCACCGCGGTGGGGTGCTCCGGGTGAGGACCAGGCCAGAAATTCTGGCAAGCGCGGGCCCAGTGCCCCGTCAGGAATGATGTTTGGACACATCATGAGAGGTGAAACTGTGAAAAAAGTATTAGCAATTGCGATTGCAATTCTTACCAGTATCTCAAGCGTCGCAATACTCGCACCGTCTTCAGCGAATGCAACCGTTGCATCTTGCAAGTCGGGCGCCCTTGCGACTGTAAAAAGTGGCGTAATTTCTATCGGGACGGATGACCCTGCCTATGGCCCATGGTTTGATAGCAACAAGCCAGCCAATGGCAAAGGTTTCGAATCTGCAGTTGCTTATGCCGTAGCAAAACAGTTGGGCTACCCTTCAGCAAAAGTGAAGTGGGTTAAGGCGCCATTCAATACTGTTATTCAACCAGGCAAGAAATCCTTTGATTTTGATATCAATGAAGTTTCAATTACCCCAGAACGTAAGAAGGCCGTTGATTTCTCCTCAGGTTATTACGACGTTGCACAAGCCTTGATCACCACGAAGGGTTCAAAAATTGCTTCGGCAAAATCCATCGCTGATCTCAAGGGTGCCAAGATTGGCGCAGAAGTCGGAACTACTTCTTACCAAACGATCATCGACCGAATTAAGCCCACGCAAGCTCCAGCAGTGTTCGACAACAACGATGTGGCTAAGCAATCACTCATCAACGGCCAAATTGATGGGTTAGTGGTTGATCTTCCAACCGCTTTTTATATCACCGACGCTGAACTCGATAACGGTTTAATCATTGGTCAGTTCGCTCCAAAAGCTGGCGCTGAGCAATTTGGCTTGGTCCTTTCTAAGGGTAGCCCGATCACTTCTTGCGTTACTGCTGCAGTTAACGCATTACGCAAAAACGGAACTCTCTCTGCTATTGCCGGCAAGTGGCTCTCCAACACAGCTGGTGCGCCAGTCCTCAAATAGCCTCAAATAGGAAGTCAGTTTTTCCTATTCATTAATGCAAAAGGTCAAGGGGGCTAGATGTCGTATCAACCTTCGCGGTTGCGTGTGCAACGCGAGGAAGCGCGACGTCTAGCCTCACGGCGTTCAACAACGATCGCATTAATTAGCACCTTGTTAGTGGGAATTGTCTTAATCATTATTGTTGCTGGTGCGCCAGGGTTTGATCGAGTCAGAGAATCATTTTTCAGTCCCCACTACGCCTGGAAAGCAATTCCCTCAGTAATCTCTGGCTTATGGCTCAATATCCGAGTTATGTTTATTGCCGAGTTCTTCGTCTTAATTTTCGGCCTCATCATTGCGATCTCCCGAACCTCAAAGAGCCCAATCCTCTATCCAGTGCGATTATTGGCAACTATCTACACCGACTTCTTCCGTGGATTGCCCCTGTTGCTCGTTCTCTTTTTAGTCGGTTTGGGAATCCCGGGTCTGCAAATTTCCTGGATACCTACATCTGCCGTAATCCTAGGCACCGTCTCGCTCATTCTCACTTATTCTGCCTATGTTGCCGAAGTCATTCGAGCCGGAATAGAAGCAGTCAATCCCGCACAACGTATGGCAGCCAGGGCACTTGGATTAACACAATCGCAAACGCAACGCTTTGTCATATTGCCCCAAGCGCTACGGAAAGTTGCTCCCCCACTGCTAAATGATTTGGTTTCGCTGCAGAAAGACTCGGGTTTGATTTCGGTGCTCGGCGCCATCGATGCAATTCGTGCGGCAGGAATTGAGACGGCCCAATCATTTAATTTCACCCCGTACTTAGTAGCCGGTGCCTTCTTTGTTGCACTCACCATACCGCTTACTCGATTCACTGACTGGCTCACCAAACGTCAAGACCGGGCTCGCCAGCAGCAAGGTGCTTGGTGATGGCCGACATGGTTCAACCGATTTTAGAACTTCGTAATGTGAGAAAAAGCTTTGGATCCGATTTGGTTCTTCAAGACATTTCCCTCACTCTTCCCGAGCACAATGTGAAAGTCTTGATTGGTGCCAGTGGCTCTGGGAAAAGTACCTTGCTGCGCTGTGTTAACCTTTTAGAGAATATCGATGATGGACAAATATTTTTAGATGGCCAAGATATTTCTGAAGTTGGCGTGAATCAGGATGTGGTCAGATCTCAGATCGGTTCGGTCTTTCAATCTTTTAATCTCTTCCCGCATTTGACCGTTCTGCAGAACATCACTTTGGCGCCTCGCTATGTGCATAAGAAGAATGAAGATGACTCCAATCGTGAAGCTATTTCCCTCCTGGAGAGATTTGGTTTAGCCGAAAAGGCTCATCAGTACCCGGAACTTCTCAGCGGTGGTCAACAACAGCGTGTGGCGATATTGCGCGCGGTCATCAATCGCCCGAAAGTCCTATTGTTGGATGAAGTCACCAGCGCCCTGGATCCAGTTCTCATCGCCGAAGTCTTGGCATTGATTTCAGAATTAAAAGATTCTGGGATGACAATGTTGATCGCCACCCATGAAATGGGCTTTGCTCGTCAAGTCGCGGATGAGGTGATCTTCTTGCACAATGGACTGGTGTGTGAAACTGGAATCCCATCCGAACTCCTAGCAAACCCGCAAAGTGCCCAGTTAGGCGCCTTCTTGACCGCACTTCGTGGTGCTGGTCGGCTTTAACGCTTATAAGATGCAGATGCGAACCCTTTGCATTAAACTTGGGGTATGACCATGACTATTGAACCTGGCGCTACCTCCCTTCGTCACCATTTGAAGTTCACTCGCGAAGAGATCCCGGCACTTATCGGGGTTCTGGGCACGGTCGTTGCGCTCCATGTGATCGGCTGGGGCCTTTTCATCCATTACAACTCCATGCCACAATTTCATCAACTCACCGATGGAAAGCATGTCTTGGTTTATGCCGGAGCTGGTGCTTTGGCTTACTCCTTCGGGCTGCGACATGCTTTTGATGCCGACCATATTTCCGCTATTGATGACACAACTCGATTGATGCTGGCAAAAGGAAAGAAGCCGCTTGGGGTTGGTCTTTTCTTCTCGCTGGGACATTCCACCATTGTTTTAGGTCTCTCAGTAGGAATCGCCTTTGCCGCAAAACAGGCAACTAGATTTCAGCATGATTTTGCTAAGACTGGCGGATTGATTGGCGCATCGGTATCGGCCTTCTTTTTATACTTAGTTGGAATATTGAATCTAGTAATCCTTTTCGGCGTCATCAAGGTGTGGCGCCAAGCTAAATCAGGCCAGTTCTCGCACGAACACCTTCAACAGTTGCTCAACGAACGTGGTCTGATGAATCGCATCTTTCGCGGATTCTTTAAGAAAGGTTTCGATCACTCCTGGCAGTTGTATCCGATCGGCGTTCTCTTCGGATTGGGTTTTGATACTGCTACAGAAGTCGGACTGTTGGGATTATCCGCTACTGCCGCAATTGGGACTGTCGGAGGCTCCCTTCCGCCGCTAGCGATTATCGCGCTACCGATCATCTTTGCCGCAGGTATGTCCATGATGGATGCTCTGGATGGCATATTTATGACGAAGGCATATTCGTGGGCCTTTACCTCCCCGCTGCGAAAGATTTACTACAACCTCACAACCACAGGGCTTTCCATATTCGTCGCCCTCTTTATCGGAACGATCGAACTTGTAGGAGTTCTAGCCGAGAAAACTTCGATCGGTAACTACCAACCCTTTACCTTTATTGCCAGCATAGATTTAGGAAAAATTGGCTACTTTATTGTTGCCACCTTTGTTCTTACCTGGATCGCTTCAGTAATAATTTGGAAAACTGCGAAATATGAAAAACGATATTCCTCAGGTATCGGTGAAACTGAACACCAACATACCAATCTGGAATTAACTCAGGACTGATCTGGTTAATGTGCGATTCTTTTAGTCGAGAAAAGCATCCATAAGAAAATCGGTAGTGCCAGGGACTACGGAATACTTGTCTAAATCCGTTATGCCTTCGGAGATAAGCACTTCATCATCGACAAAGAAATTGCCAGAACATTCTTTGCTATCTCTGTTGAGAATTATGTAGGCGCTATCGGCCATGATTTCGGGAGTGCGTCCAAAATCTGTATCCACTCCTGGCACCATGGCTAGGGCAGCGGTATCGATGACCGTTCGTGGCCAGAGCGCATTAACTGCAATTCCATCGCGCTTAAATTCCTCTGCCATTCCCAGTACGCACATGCTCATTCCGTACTTAGCCATGGTGTAGGCAAGATTGGATTTGAACCATTTAGCTTTCATGCTTAACGGCGGCGAGAGTGTGAGGATATGTGGATTTCGACCGGCTTGGCCGCTCTCTTTGAGGAAGGGAATCGCTGCTTGGGAGGTCAAAAATGTTCCGCGGACATTAACATCAAACATCAGATCAAAACGTTTCGCCGGAGTGTGTAACGTCGGCGTCAAATTTATCGCGCTGGCATTGTTAACCAGAATATCTATCCCGCCAAATTCCTTCACCGTCTGGGCGATTGCTGCCGCGATCTGATCTTCATCCCGAATATCACACTGAATCGCCAAGGCCTGGCCCCCAGCATCCCGAATTTCTTGCGCGGCGGTAAAGATAGTTCCTGGCAATTTTGGATGTGGTTCAGCGGTCTTGGCGGCAATGGCAATCTTGGCGCCATCTACTGCTGCGCGTTTTGCGATAGCAAGACCAATTCCGCGCGAGCCGCCGGTGATGAATATGGTTTTCCCTGAAAGTGACATGAGGTTCCTATCCCTGCGCTCGTTTTGACAAGAAATTCATGAAAGCCATCCGCGCTTCATCCGACTCCAACGCTATTCGAAAGAGTTCACCTTCAACTTCCATAACTCTGGTAACAGCTTCATGATGGCCGCTCTTGAGTAGCGCTTTGGTATTAATAACGGCGGTAGGAGGTTGTTCACCAATGATTCGTGCCATCTCTAAGGCCGTAGCGACCGGGTCATCAGCTATCTGATTAATTAACCGCAGCTCCAGCGCCTCTTGGGCGCCAAAATTGCGACCGGTAAGGAAAATCTCGCTGGCCCGCACATGTCCGACCAACTTTGGGAAAAGTAAGCTAGATCCTGCTTCGGGAATCAAACCCAAGGTGACAAAGGGCATCGAAAATATTGCATCGGCTCCGGCGTAAGCCAGGTCACAATGCATCAACATAGTGGTGCCGATTCCAACCGCATTCCCGGAAACCGCAGCCAGTAAGGGCTTAGGGAAGGCGTGAATAGCGTAGAGAAATTGAAAGACCGGTGAATCTGCCCCAGATGGCGGCGTGTTAAGGAAATCGCCAATGTCATTTCCGCCAGTGAAGGCCCCACCGGCACCGGATATCACAACTGCCCTAATGGAAAAATCTCCCGCGGCATCATTGAGCGAGTTGGCTAAGACCGTGTACATATCCGGAGTGAGGGCATTTTTCTTAGCGGGGCGGTTAAGGGTCAGATGTAATGTGGACCCGACTCTGTCAATCAAAATATCTGCCATTTCGCCATTCTACCTAGTTAAAAGTGCCTTTCTAAGTTACAAAGGTCGCAAATTCACGGCATAATCCTCTCAACTAGGAACGGAGAGCCTTGTGGATATAAGGATTTTAACTCGGGAGTTAACCCCTTTCGAGCATCTTGTTGCCGAACATCTTTGTGAAGGCATGTCAAATGGTGCGATCGCACGTCAAACTGCACACACCGAAAAAGTTATTGAAAATACCGTTTCACGAATTGCCCGCGCCTTTGGAATTAAATCTGATGGCGATACAAATGTTCGCGTTTTGTTGGCGCTGGCCTATCGAAGTCAATACGGCGACCAAGCCTTCGATAGATTAGGAATTCCATGTCAGCATATTGAGAAAGGCGCGGACGGAAAGTCATACTGCAACCGTCACGTTGAATAATAAGTACTTATACCTGATTATGTGACGTACCTCTAAGTGCTATCCCTTTCAACTTTTGGCTAAGGGCTAGCACTCGTTCATAAAAGAGAAAACCTCTTCTTATTGCGAAATACTTCGCATGAAGTCAAACAACACCGTGTTTGCTTCATTCATATTCGGAGAGAAGAGATTAAAGAAAATGAAACGTAGAACTTTTGACGGTCTAGCCAGCCTGATTGGCTTGATGCTCGCAGTAATCCTACTTATCGCTGCAGGACTGCTTAACTGGGGTGCTGGATTTGCTAGTGATGCCGTGAGCAGTCAGCTTGTTGCTCAAAAAATTACCATCCCTTCCTCAACCCAAAATTCTGATGAGGCAGCAGATGTGACTGCATATTTCAAAGATCATGGCGGAAAGTTACTGACCACCGGTAAGGATGCTCAGATGTATGCCGATCACTACCTTGGTTTCCATCTTTCAAAGATGCCAACTTATGCAGATGCCTCAACAGCTAGCCGTTCTGCTTCAAGTGCCCTTGCCGCCGATCCAACAAATGCTGATCTACAGAAGAAGGCTGATTCGGCCAATGCACTCGTTGACACTGTCTTCAAGGGAACCACACTTCGTGGAACTTTGCTTACTGCTTATGCCTTCGGAACCCTCGGTTCGATCGCTGGAATTGCTGCTTGGTCAATGGGACTAATGGGATTGCTCTTCCTGCTTCTTGCACTGTTGGGTTATCTACATCTTCGTCGCACGGATGAACACGCGGCGATATAGCCCTCATCTCTCCGTGAGGGAAAGGCCCCTGAGAAATTCAGGGGCCTTTTTTTTCTGCCCCTTTTAACCCAGCTCCAAATAAAAACACCCCGCACCAAGATGGCGCGGGGTGTTTTTTATTCTCAATTATCGAGCGAGTTTTCCAGTGATAAATTGCTCCACACGGTTGTAGGCAACTTCATCTGAGTATTGCTCTGGCGGAGATTTCATGAAGTAACTTGAAGGTGAGAGCAATGGTCCGCCGATTCCGCGGTCCAAGGCAATCTTTGCGCAACGAAGTGCATCAATGATTACACCGGCAGAGTTTGGAGAATCCCAGACCTCTAATTTGTATTCCAAGTTAAGGGGAACATCGCCGAAGGCTCGTCCTTCAAGACGTACATAGGCCCACTTGCGGTCATCAAGCCATGGAATGTAATCCGATGGTCCGATGTGAACATTGCGTGCACCGAGATCGTAATCCAATTGCGAGGTAACGGATTGAGTTTTGGAAATCTTCTTAGATTCCAATCGATCCCGCTCCAACATATTTTTAAAGTCCATATTTCCACCAACATTGAGTTGGTAGGTGCGATCTAAGTGAACGCCACGATCTTGGAAAAGTTTTGCCATGATGCGGTGGGTAATAGTGGCGCCAACTTGTGACTTGATGTCATCGCCCACGATTGGCAATCCGGCCTGGGTGAACTTGTCGGCCCATACTGGATCTGAAGCAATGAAGACTGGGAGTGCATTAACGAAGGCACATCGAGCATCGATTGCACATTGTGCATAGAACTTCGCTGCTTCTTCCGAACCAACAGGCAGGTAACAGATCAGAACATCGACCTTGTTCGCCTTGAGGGTTTCTACGATATCTACCGGAGCGGCATCAGATTCGACGATTGTTTCGCGATAGTAGCGACCAAGACCGTCGTGAGTTACTCCACGAAGAACCTCTACGCCAGTCTTTGCGACATCGCTAAATTTAATTGTGTTGTTCTCGCTCGCCCAAATTGCGTCAGCAAGATCAAGTCCGACCTTCTTCGAGTCAACATCAAAAGCCGCTACGAATTTGACGTTACTGATGTGGTAGGCGCCTACAGTTGCATGCATGAGACCAGGGATCTCTTGATCTGCAGCAGCATCCTTGTAATAGGTAACACCTTGAACCAATGAGTTGGCGC
>CAINLV010000041.1 GCA_903850565.1 uncultured Actinomycetes bacterium | reverse complement strand
TGTAATTGCCCGTTACTGGGTTCAAAAAGGTTTCAATGTCATGCACCCCATGGGTTGGGATTCCTTCGGATTACCCGCCGAGAATGCCGCCATTAAGCGAGGCACGGATCCGCGTAAATGGACCTACGAAAATATTGCGATCCACAAAGCCTCGATGCGCCGCTATGCCTGCTCCTTTGACTGGGATCGAGTTCTTCACACCAGCGACCCTGAGTACTACAAATGGAATCAATGGCTCTTTTTAGAACTGTATAAAAAAGGTCTTGCTTACCGAAAAGACTCAGCAGTTAATTGGTGTCCAAAGGATCAAACAGTTCTTGCAAACGAACAAGTTGTTGCTGGGTTATGTGAACGATGTGACACTCCGGTCACCAAGAAGAAATTGAACCAGTGGTATTTGAAGATCACCGATTATGCAGATCGCTTGCTCGACGACATGGAGCAGCTGGAAGGCAAATGGCCGGACAAGGTCATGCTCATGCAGCGAAATTGGATTGGGCGTTCAGTTGGCGCGGAAGTTGTCTTTTCTATCGAAGGTAGAGAAGAACCAATAACCGTGTACACAACCCGTCCGGATACTTTGTATGGGGCCACATTTATGGTGGTCGCTGCCGATAGTGAACTTGCATCAGAGCTAGTCTCGGGCACTGCGGTTCAACCAGAGTTCACTACCTATCTTGAAGGGGTGAAAGCGGTAACCGATATCGATCGACTTGCAACAGATCGGCCAAAAACTGGAGTCTTCCTCAATCGCTTCGCCATAAATCCAGTTAATGGCGAAAGATTGCAAATATGGGCCAGTGATTATGTATTGGCCGATTATGGAACCGGCGCAATCATGGCCGTTCCTGCACATGATCAGCGCGACTTAGATTTTGCACGTGCCATGAAATTGCCAGTGACGGTTGTTGTTGAAACCGGCGAAGAAGACCCGAATCTCACCGGCATCGCAACTTCTGGTGATGGCGTACTGATTAATTCTGGTTCACTCAACGGGCTAGATAAAACTGCGGCAATCGCAAAAGTTACCGAAGAATTAGCCGCTCGAGGACTTGGAAAATCAGCGAAAAATTATCGGCTTCGCGATTGGTTAATTTCCAGACAACGTTTCTGGGGCACACCGATTCCGATTATTCATTGCCCTACTTGTGGCGAAGTTCCGGTACCGCAGTCGCAACTTCCCGTGGAGCTGCCTAGCGCGGTAGGACTTGATTTAAAACCAAAGGGATCTTCACCGCTTGGCGCAGCAGAAGAATGGGTAAATATCGCTTGCCCTAAATGCCACGGTCCGGCGCGAAGAGATGCTGACACCATGGATACCTTTTTTGATTCTTCGTGGTATTTCCTTCGTTATACCAATCCAAATGATTCCGAAAAAGCCTTCGATCAAGAATTGGTGAAGCAGTGGCTGCCCGTCGATCAATATGTCGGGGGAGTTACTCACGCGATTTTGCATTTACTCTATTCGCGCTTCTTTACCAAAGTACTTTTTGATTTGGGAATGTTGGATTTCACTGAACCGTTTACCAGATTGCTTAATCAAGGAATGGTCTTGATGGATGGCTCAGCTATGAGCAAATCCCGAGGCAACTTGGTCACTCTCTCGGAACAACTTGATTCTCACGGTGTGGACGCAGTTCGGCTTTCTTTGGTCTTCGCCGGTCCGCCGGAAGATGACATTGATTGGGCCGATGTATCTCCTACCGGATCGCTTAAGTTCTTAAATCGAGCTTGGCGACTATCGGCAGATGTCAGCAGCGAACCTGGAGTTGATTTTACGAAAGGCGATCTGACCCTTAGAAAACTTACCCATAAGACGCTGCACGATGTTGGTTTTGCAGTGGAGTCTTTTAGATTCAATGTTGCAGTTGCTCGGGTAATGGAATTGGTAAACGCAACCAGAAAAGCAGTTGATTCTGGCTGTGGTCCCAGTGATCCCGCAGTTCGCGAGGCCACCGAAGTTGTGGCGCTAACTCTCTCTTTGGTAGCGCCTTTCACGGCGGAAGAGATGTGGGAAAAACTAGGACACCAACCTGCAGTTGCCTTGGCCGGATTCCCCGAAGTTGATCCAGTCTTATTAGAAGCTGATGCCGTTGTTGCGATCTTGCAAATCAATGGAAAAATCAGAGACCGAATTGAAGTCTCGCCTTCGATCTCAGATTCCGAACTTGAAGCGCTGGCCATGGAAAATGTCGAGATCCGTTCTGGTCTAGTTGACCAAAGTGTGAAGAAGGTAATTGTGCGCGCGCCGAAACTTGTTAACATCGTTATTTAATTAACACCTGCTTCAATACAAAGAAGTAATTTGGATTTTCTGAATTAGTTTTCGGAAATGGAACTGCCGGTCCTACCTGAATTCACGCCGGAGCAGCGAAAAGGATTACTTTTCGTTCTCTGCGCTGCTATGGCATTTGGACTCTTTTATTTCTTTTTAGCGCATGGGCAGAGTGCGCTGGCAACTCCTGCTTCTTTACCAATTGTTGCCGTGGAAAGTAAGCCATCCATTCAACCTTCAGCGAAACCATCCATCACGCCAAAGGTTGTAGTCGATATTGCTGGAAAAGTAATCAAGCCCGGCGTTTATTCGCTGCCCCTTGGTTCCAGAGCGATCGATGCCATCAAGGCGGCTGGGGGAGCTTGGAAGGGAGTTGATTTAACCGACATTAACTTGGCACATATTTTAGATGATGGCGAGCAGATCATTGTTGGTCCATTGCCACCAGCAATGGCGGCGCAATCCAAATCAAAAATCAGTACGCAAAAATCCAATGGAATTGTCCACATCAACTCGGCAACGCTGGCCCAGTTGGATACTTTGCCCGGAATTGGTCCAGTCATGGCTGCGCGAATTATCGATTACCGAAAGAAGAATGGTCATTTCCTCACTATCGCCGACCTGCAGAAAGTTTCCGGGATGGGCGCCGCAAAATATGAGGCCATAAAGTCGTTAGTGCGCCTTTAGATTCTGCGAGGGAGAATGATTTTCGACTTCTGATCATTGGTTGTGGTCTCTGGTTAGGTTCGGCTTTATCTGGTTGGGGCTGGAACTGGGCCGTAATCCTCATCCCAACCGTTTTTGCCCTTGGGTATTTCTATCGAGGGGCAGCAGTTGTTCTCATTGTTGCACTGCTGGCTGGATCGGCAGGATTAGCGATCAGGGAAGTTGCTATTTCCCACAATCTGGTTTACCAGGCCGCCAGGTCTGCTGGCCAGGTGGAAATCATCGCGACGGTGAGAAGTGACCCAGTTGAAAGCGCCGTAAAAGTCGTAGGCTCCCATCTTCGCGCAGGGCAGTATTCCGTTAAGGCCAGAACCGAGCAGATCACAGTGGGGAAAATTTCTTCGCACGCTAGAACTCCCATACGGATATTTAGCCGTCGCTCTTTTCCGGTAATTCTGGGAGAGCGAATTTCATGTACGGGAAAGTTATTTGCTTCAAGTGATCGAAAGTATTCGGCCTACTTTTCATTGACCCAACCATGTCGCCTGGTCGTTGCGGCATCACGGCTGGATAAGTGGAGCGCGGATATTCGTGCCAATTTTAGAAGAAGTGCCACCAAGATTTCTGGGGCAGGAGGTTCGCTGATCCCCGGTTTGGTTATCGGTGACACTTCGCTGGAAGGTCAAGACTTTCAATCCAATATGCGCCGGTGCGGACTTTCTCACCTGACTGCAGTAAGCGGAGCTAATTTTGCCATTATCGCCGAATTCCTACTGTGGTTCTTGCAATGGTTCTTGCCCAATAAGCGTGCTCGGATTTTGCTTACAGCGGTGGTTTTAGCAGGGTTCATTGTCTTAGTCAGGCCATCGCCATCAGTACTAAGAGCATGCATCATGACGGCAACAATTTTATTTTCCAAAGCTCACGGTCAGCGAGCATCTTCCATTCCCTCGCTAGGGCTTGCAATTTCTGTACTTCTCTTAATGGACCCACTTCAAGCAACTGATCCAGGATTTGCACTTTCCGTTGCTGCAACTTCAGGAATCATTTTGATGTCGCCACGTATCAACGAAAAATTGCGACCATATCTTGGATTTGCGACGGAAATGGTAGCTATCCCACTATCAGCAACATTATTCTGCATGCCCATCATCATTGGGATATCCGGTCAATTTTCATTGGTCACTTTGCCCGCCAATATAGCCGTGGGCTTGGTAGTTGCTCCAATTACAGTTGTGGGTCTTGCTGCAGCGCTACTGGCTGGATTTCTTCCATCCATTACTCATTTATGTTTGATATTAATTTCGCCAGGAAGTGCATGGATTGCATGGGTAGCAAAGTTTGGTGCCCAACTTCCCTTACTCCTTTTTCCGAAGAATATTTTTGGAATTGTTCTAGTCATTATTTTCTTTCTTTCAATCGTGCGAAGAAGGAAAATTATTTCTTTCGGTTTAGGTTTGGTAATTATTGGATTCGTAGTTCTTCCATTCACGCCCTGGCCTGGTCCCGATTGGATTTTTGTAAGTTGCGATGTTGGCCAAGGTGATGGTTCAGTTATAAACCTGGGCAATCACCAAGCGATTGTTATTGATACTGGACCAGATCCAGCGAAAATTAATGTATGTCTAAACCGGTTAGGGATAATGGATATCCCGCTCTTGGTTCTAACCCATTTTCATGCCGATCATGTTTTTGGCCTCACAGGAGTTCTGCATAATCGCCACGTGCAAAGAGTTTGGATAAGTAATCTTCCAGAACCTGCGACCGATTACTCAGTCACCATGGCCACCCTTAAATCGTTGCCAGTTAGCGTTGTCCACTCCGGTCAAACTTTTACCTTCAATAACTCCAACGCGACTTCGACAGATGTGAGAATTCACGTTCTTTGGCCGTCCGTGACCACCAGGAAAATGGCCACCGTGCCGGGAGATGGTTCGGCGGTCAATAATGCAAGCGTCGCCTTGTTAATCCAGGTTGGCGAAGTCACAGTTTTCGCGGCGGGGGATATTGAACCACCAGCGCAGGAAGTAATCTCTCAAGATTTGGGTCTTCATCCGGTGGACATTCTCAAGGTCGCCCATCATGGATCGACTTATCAATATCTACCACTACTGGACCTACTTGCTCCGAAGATAGCGCTCATCAGCGTTGGCACGGGAAACCCCTATGGTCATCCGGCGCTCAATACCCTGGCTGCGCTTACGGTTCGCGGCGTGGCCATTTATCGCACCGACCGCGATGGCTCGATTGCCGTCACTTCCTCCCATAAGATCAGAACCATAAAGAAAGATTGGTGGCGAATTTCGTGGGGATAGTTCTGATCCAAGGCGGCGAGTCATTATTAGCTGACCGCGCAATAGCCGCTGAGATTGCCAAACACCCAACGGCAGAGTGCACCTATTTGGATGCCGACGAAATTGAATTGGGCAAAATCACCGATTCTCTTGCGCCTTCGCTCTTTGGTGAAGATCGGGTCCTAGTTATCCGCGGTATTCAAGATTTGGCCAGCGAAATTCAAGACGAAATCGCTGGTTATTTGGCCGCCACAGATGAAGCCGTCACCTTGATCCTGTGGCACAAGGGCGGAGTAAAAGGAAAAGCCCTGGTCGAAAAGATTAAAAAATGCGATCCAGCGATCTTTCTCTGTGAGCCAGTAAAGAAAGAGGCAGATAAAGAGCAATTTGTTGCCCATGAGTTCTCCCGGCTGGGGCGAAAGATTTCCAGCGCTGCAGCTGCAGATTTAGTGAGCGCTCTAGGAAATGACCTGCGCGAGCTGGCTAGCGCCTGCTCACAATTGGCCTCCGATGTCGCCACGGGGAAGACCATTGATTCGGCCGAAGTTGCCCGCTATTACCAAGGGCGAATTGAAACCACCGGCTTTGAGGTTGCCGATGCCACCCTGGATGGAAAGACCGAAGTTGCCCTGGTGGCCCTTCGTCAGGCGCTCGCCACTGGTGTAGATCCAGTCCTGGTTATCAGCGCCATTGCCAGTTCGCTGCGCACGCTGGCCAAGGTATCTGGCGCTAGTCGCGGTATGAAATCCTTCGATTTAGCTTCCTCTTTGGGCTTACCGCCGTGGCAGATTGATAAAGCCCGGCGACAATTGGCTGGCTGGAATCCATCGACCCTGGCAGAAGCGGTGATTTCCATCGCGCAAGCCGATGCCGATATAAAGGGTGCCGCCGCCGACCCGGGTTATGCCTTGGAGCGCTCCATCATCAAGATCACCAGCGCTAGAACTGCCCTCTAATCGGGGCAATATGGGCCAGGATCGTTCAGTTTGAGCCTAAGTAGGCTGGGCTGGTAGCCTTCACCGCTTAGAGCCGATCCTTTGGGTCAGTCCTGGACGCATTACCTAAAAATATGAAAGCCCAATTTCGGGAATCGATCTTGATGATCACGGAAGAAAGTAGTTTGAAGTGGCAAATATTAAGTCGCAGATTAAGCGTATTAAGACGAACGAGAAGGCCCAACTTCGTAACAAGTCGGCTCGCTCATCTATCAAGACTGCGATCCGCCGTTTCAAGGATGCTCTTGCCGCTGGCGATCAGAAGGTAATTGCTGAAGAACTACGCATTGCTTCCAAGTCACTTGATACTGCCGTTAGCAAGGGTGTTATCCATGCCAATGCTGCAGCAAATAGAAAGTCAGCTATGGCTAAGCAAGCCAACAAAGCTGTCGTTCGTTAATTCTTTTTTTACAAAGTAAAAGTTCATGCCTGCCATAGAACTTTCTAAGGCTCCGCAACCTTCTGCAACAAATCCGGAGCAAATCCGCAATTTCTGCATAATTGCGCATATCGACCACGGTAAATCCACTTTGGCTGACCGCATGCTGGGTATCACCGAAGTTGTAGACCCGCGAAATATGCGAGCTCAATATCTAGATCGCATGGATATCGAACGCGAACGAGGAATCACCATCAAGAGCCAAGCGGTTCGTCTTCCCTGGCGATCTGGCTTAGACGGTCAAGAATATATTTTAAATATGATCGACACTCCTGGCCATGTGGACTTCACCTACGAAGTTTCGCGCTCGCTTGCTGCTTGCGAAGGCGCAGTATTGCTGGTCGATTGCGCGCAAGGGATCGAAGCTCAGACCTTGGCTAACTTGTATCTGGCGATGGAGAACAACCTGACCATCATTCCGGTTCTCAACAAAATTGATTTGCCTGCAGCACAACCTGAAAAATTTGCCGAAGAGTTGGCCAAGCTAATTGGTTGCCAGCCAGAAGATTGTCTTCGCGTCTCGGGCAAGACGGGCGCTGGGGTGGAAGTTTTGTTGGATCAAATCGTCAAGCAGATTCCACCACCCATTGGCGACGCCAACGCTCCTGCTCGCGCGCTAATTTTCGATTCCGTGTATGACACTTATCGTGGGGTCGTGACCTACGTCAGAGTAATTGATGGTCATCTCTCTACCCGAGATCAAATTCAAATGTTTTCTACTGGCGTGCGCCATGAAATGCTGGAAGTCGGAGTCATTTCCCCGGAACCGGTTGTCAGCAAAGGCCTTGGCGTTGGCGAAGTTGGATACGTCATTACCGGCGTGAAAGATGTTCGTCAGTCCCGAGTCGGCGACACAATTACGACTTACAACAATCCTGCTACAAAAGCGCTTGCTGGCTATAAAGACCCTAAGCCAATGGTTTTCTCAGGGCTCTATCCGCTAGATGGTGCTGACTATCCGCTCTTACGTGAAGCACTTGATAAATTGCAATTAAATGATGCAGCGTTGGTCTATGAACCAGAAACATCTGCCGCTTTGGGCTTTGGCTTCCGATGTGGATTCCTTGGCCTATTACATATGGAAATCGTTCGCGAACGCCTAGAACGAGAATCAAACTTGTCGCTCATTTCAACCGCACCTAACGTGGTCTATCGCGTCGTTCATGATGACACAAAAGAAATGATTGTGACCAACCCCAGCGAATATCCTGATGGCAAGATTTCTGCAGTATTCGAGCCAATCGTTCGAGCCACGATTTTGGCTCCCAGCGAATTCATTGGCGCCATTATGGAACTTTGCCAACAACGCCGTGGAACGCTGAAGGGGATGGACTACCTCTCAGAAGACCGAGTAGAAATCCGCTACACCTTGCCACTTGCGGAAATTGTTTTCGACTTCTTTGATCAATTGAAATCCAAAACCAGAGGGTATGCATCTTTAGATTATGAACCTATCGGCGAAGAAGAAGGCGATCTAGTTAAAGTCGATATCTTGCTTCAAGGCGAAAACGTAGATGCTTTTAGCGCGATCGTTCACCGAGACAAGGCATATGCCTATGGCGTCATGATGACATCAAAGTTGCGCGAGCTAATTCCTCGGCAACAGTTCGAAGTTCCTATTCAGGCCGCGATTGGTTCAAGAATTATTGCGCGTGAAAGTATCAGAGCAATTCGCAAAGATGTCTTGGCGAAATGTTACGGTGGAGATATCTCCCGAAAGCGAAAGTTGTTGGAGAAGCAAAAAGAAGGCAAGAAACGGATGAAAATGGTCGGGCGGGTTGAAGTGCCGCAAGAGGCATTTATCGCCGCTCTGACAACCGATGCAGATGTAGACAAGGCAAAGGCAAAGAAGTAACTGTGAGTCAGGCTCCCTCGCCACTGGCGATTCAGCCATTTCTAAATGAAGGGTTATATGACAAAGCCTTGTATGACGCCAATAAGAAATCAGATAAAGACAAAGACGGAATAGCATGCGAAAAATGAGACGTTTGATCACTCCGCTTTTAGGGATGATGCTTATTCTCATTCCAATTTCGGCAATCTCCGCTCAGAAAGTATCTGCTGGAGCTGCATGCAAGGTTTTTAAACAGAAAGTTTCTTATCAAAACAAGGTTTATACATGCACGAAATCGGGGAAAAAGTTCGTTTGGAGCAAGGGTGTTGCGGTCTACAAACCCACACCCACACCCACACCCACGCCGCCCTTTATGGAGAGTTCAAAATCAGTTGGCAGTGAAAGTTGTAAATTGAAGTTTAAGTCCCAATGGGAAACTGGATTTGGATTTCCAAGATCGTCTAACCGGTTACCAAATTCAGGGCTGATTAAGGCGATATTTATTTTTGTAGATTTTCCGGATGCACCCGGGACTGATCAGCCGGCCCAAGTAGCTAAAACCTACTTTGAAGAATTCAACCAGTTCTATAATTCTGTCAGTTATGGAAAAGTTTCCTTCACATACTCAGTGCCTGACCGCTATTTCCGAATAGATAAGCCTTCAAATTCATATCGCATGAATATGAATAAGGGGGAAGTAAACCCTGATCCAGCTGCCTATTTTCAAGATGCACTTAAGGCGGCAGATCCGACAGTTGACTTTTCAGGCTTTGATGTAGTTTATGTAATTCCCTCAAATACAAATAGAGAGATTACTTATGGTCCTTCATTTCCGATGGGCAGTGGTAACGAAACATTGAAGACGAATGAGAAGATCTTTTACAGTGGGGCAGTAGCAGGAGCAGATTCAAGATTGCAGGAAAATTCCTATGAATGGGCTTGGTTAGCGCACGAAACCGGGCATCTTTTTGGACTGGAGCACCCTTGGAAAGTTCAGTCAACACCACAAGGGGGAACCACAATTGGTCCAGAAGTTGCTATCTGGGATTTAATGTTTGCTCTGTGGAAATATTCACCACAGGCAAATGAGTTTTTAGGTTGGACAAGGTTTCTTCTATCGTGGATTTCTGATGATCAAGTCAACTGCCAAGACATCTCATCACTTTCTGCCGGTGATTTGAAATTTAAATTGTCACCTATTGAAGTAAACAGTTCAACTGAAAAGTTGGCAATTATTAAAATTAACGAGACAAAGGCATTAGTAATAGAAGTGCGCAGAAATCTGGGCTTTGACAAAATTCCGTTGGAGTACGAAGGCACTTTGATCTATTTAGTAGATGTTACAAAAGGAAGTAATGAAGGTATGGCAACATTGGTTAGTTCAAATACGAAGTTAGTAAATGGAATTTCAATTGGCACCATGAAGGCTGGAAGCACTGTTGAATTTGGTGACATGAGAATTGAAGTAATCTTTTCTGATGATCAAGGTGACTACATTCAGGTAACTAATTCGCATACAATACCTTTGTGACACTCTCTTTCTATGTACATATCCCGTACTGTGTTAAGCGATGTGGCTACTGTGATTTCAATACGTACACCCCTAACGAACTTCGGGCTGGTGGCGATATCGCTTCAGTCTCGGAGGGCTATGTTGATCTGCTCATAGAAGAGGTAAATCTAATTCCAGAATCCGGGCCTATTCCCACCATATTTTTCGGTGGTGGCACACCGACTCTTATGGAGCCGATGGATTTGGGAAGAGTTCTGTCGCAATTAGAGAATAAATTCGGTTTTGCCGATGGGTGCGAGATAACTATTGAAGCAAATCCCGATTCGGTCACTTTAGAAAAACTGGAGGCATTGCATTCAATTGGAATAAATCGAATCTCCTTTGGAATGCAATCCGCCAATAGTCATGTACTTAAAGTTTTAGATAGAACTCATAACCCGGAAAATGTCGCGAAGGCAATTGATTGGGCCAAAAGCGCTGGCTTTGCCGAAATAAGCGTTGATCTCATTTATGGAACGCCAGGTGAAAGTGTCGAAGACTGGTCTTCAACAGTAGATACGGCGCTCTCGCTACCTATCACTCACATTTCGGCTTATGCGCTAATTGTTGAAGAAGGCACAAAGCTGGGATCGCAAGTTAAGCGCGGTGAAGTTGTAATGCCAGATGATGATTTAACTGCCGACAAGTATTTGATTGCAGATGAGAAATTTCATTCGGCGGGTTTTGATTGGTATGAAGTCAGCAACTGGGCTAAACCCGGTTCAGAATGTCGCCACAACATCGGCTATTGGAAAGGCGTCAACTGGTGGGGTTTGGGGCCAGGTGCCCATTCACATATGGATGGACGCCGTTGGTGGAATGTTAAGCACCCCAACTCTTATCGGGACCGACTGCAAGAGGGAGAAAGTCCCATGTTGGGAGAAGAATTTCTTACGGACACAGAGAAGGAGAGCGAAAGAATTCTTTTAGAAATTCGAATCAGGGACGGAATCGGAATTTCCTCGCTTGATTCAGAGCAGCGTTCGCGGTTGCTGCCATTTCTTGCTGCTGGCCACCTCTCTAACGAATGGTGGCAAGAAGGAAGGGTTATTTTGACTCAAAGCGGACGGCTTTTGGCAGATCAAATCGTGCGCGAAATCCTCTTGTAGTAGCGTAGAGACATGCATTTAGTTCACAACATTCTGGTCACCTTTTTGGCCTTTGTCTTTATCGTGTCTGGTCTGTCCAAACTTGGCGGTAGCGACAAAGGACTTTCCGGCGTTCGAGAACTCAACGTTCCAGATTGGATATCCCGAATCGTTGGGGCAATTGAAGCGCTAGCTGCATTGGGATTGATCTACAGCCTTCGCTATCCAGATGACTTCTTTGGCTGGTTCTCTTTAGCTTATCTGTGGTGTGCCATGGCAGGTGCCATAAGTCTGCATTCTCGTGCCAACAAATTAAAGCAAGCCTTCCCTTCTTTCATTCTCATTACCTTGTTGTCGATCACTTTAGTTATCTCTTAGGAATATTGAGATGGAAATGCAAGAACGGCAATTGGAGATCTTGCGCGCGATCGTTGAAGAGTATGTAGCAACGGAAGAGCCAGTCGGTTCCAAAATAATCGCTCAAAGGCACGGTCTTGGCGTGTCCCCAGCGACTATCCGAAATGAAATGGCAATCCTTGAAGAGGCCGGTTTAATTGCGCAGCCTCACACTAGTGCGGGTCGAATTCCCACCAACATGGGTTATCGATTATTCGTGGATAAATTGGCAACGGTAAAGCCTTTTTCGAATGCGGAACGTCGCGGCATCGAAGCATTCTTGGTTGGCGCGGTTGATGTGGATGACATAGTTACTAGAACTGTAAAGTTGTTAGCACAGATAACTCGTCAAGTGGCGGTTGTGCAATATCCATCTCTTACAAAATCTCGAGTGCGACATATGGAATTAGTCTTGCTGCATCCGGCTAGGGCGATGTTGGTGTTGATTACAGATACCGGTCGAGTTGAGCAGAAAATTATTGAACTCCCATTTGACCTCTCCGAAGAAATCTTGAGCGAACTTCACCAAAAGATCAATACCGCCATTCATGGTCACCCATTGTCTAGAGTCGCTTATCAGATCGATGGAATACTAAATTCCTTCACCGGGGCTGAACGAAATTCATTAGCGGTAATTATTGCCAGTTTGGTGGAAGTTTCAGTTGAACGGCCGGAGGAGAAAGTTGCCTTAGCTGGAACTGCGAATTTGGCCAGGTCCAACCAAGACGTCACCGCCACAATCCACCCGATTCTTGAAGCGTTGGAAGAGCAGGTTGTTTTACTTAGGTTGTTGGCAGATGCAGGAACTTCGGTTCAGGTAAGAATCGGCGAAGAACAAGTTGATAAGAATTTGAAATCCACTTCCTTAGTTACAATGGGTTACGGTTCAGATGAATCATCGCTTGGTGCCCTGGGAATTATTGGGCCAACGCGAATGGATTATGCAGGTTCTATGGCTGCAGTAAATGCTGTTGCTCGTTATGTCGGTCACTTTCTTAATGAGGTTCATTAATGTCTGATCATTACCAAACGTTAGGCGTCGACAGAGATGCCTCCTTCGATGAAATCAAACGGTCCTACCGAAAATTGGCTCGTGAATTTCATCCTGACGTGAACCCCGATCCGGAAACCCAAGATAAATTCAAGGCAATCACGGCTGCATATGAAGTTCTTAGCGACCCTAACAAGCGACAGACTTATGATTTGGGTGGCGATCCATACTCACAATTCGGCGGAGCCAATTTTGGTTTTGGTGACATCATGGATGCATTCTTTGGTGGTGGCGCTTCTTCGCGTGGCCCACGGCCACGAATGCGAGCCGGGCAAGATGCTCTTATCCGAATTGAAGTGGATTTGCATGAAGCCTGTTTCGGCACCGAACGAGAACTCAATGTGGAAACTGCGGTTGCTTGTGACAAATGTTCTGGATCCGGATCTGCCAGTAGCTCCAAACCAAAAACTTGCGAAGTCTGCCGAGGTCGAGGTGAAGTTCAACAGGTAACCAGGTCCTTCATTGGGCAGGTCATGACTTCCAGACCATGTGCAAATTGCCAAGGATTTGGCTCGGTAATTGTTGATCCCTGCGGCGAATGCGCAGGAGATGGGCGGGTCCGTTCTCGCCGAACAATCAATGTAAAGGTTCCCGGGGGAGTAGAAACCGGTAATCGAATTCACCTTTCAGGACAGGGTGAAGTCGGCCCGGGTGGTGGCCCCGCAGGAGATCTTTATGTGGAGATAGTTGAAAAAGAGCATGATCTTTTAGTTCGTGAAGGTAACAACCTTCATATTGCGATCTCGATTCCCATGACTTCGGCAACACTTGGTGGAAAAGTCATTGTTGAAACCTTAGATGGACCGAAAGAAATCATTATTAAGCCTGGCTTCCAGAGTGGAAATACTGTGGTTGTTAAGGATTTAGGTATCACCAGACTTCGAAGTGGCGGACGCGGTGATTTGATCGTGCATGTCGAAGTTCTCACGCCAACAAAATTGAGCAAAGAGCAAGAAGAATTGTTACGTTCTCTCGCTCAGGTTCGCGATGAAAAGCCCGAAACGGTTTCAGTTCACAAAATCGGAGAGAGAGCTTCGGATTCAGGATTCTTTGGTCGTTTTAAAGACGCCTTCGGCCGCTGATCATTTGCCATGCTGAATTTGTTTTTTGTTGATGCCCTGACCGAAGGACCTTCATTTCAAGTGACTGGCGATGAAGCCCACCATGCAATCAAGGTGCTGCGGATGACGGTCGGCGAAGAATTATTGGTTTCAGATGGCAAGGGAAGTTGGGTTCGTGGTGAAATAACCAGCACCACGAAGAGTTCATTTGAGCTTAAAATTCTCGAGCGAGGCAACTCCCAATTTTTGACACCAAAAATCTCTGTGATTCAGGCACTGCCGAAACACGATCGCGCAAAAGAAGCTATCGAATTATTAACCGAAGCGGGCGTAGATCAGATTATTCCTTGGAGTTCGGAACGGTCGATTTCACAGTGGCAGAGCGATACTGGTGATAAATGGCGAAATGGCGCGGTTGCAGCCAGTAAGCAATCTCGCAGATTTGCTATCCCTGAGATTGGAGAGCCGTTCGCTTTCCATAAGTTGCCCGGAATGTTGACCGAAGGAACCATCCTGTTAGTCCTGCACGAGGCCGCTTCGAAAAAAATGTCAGAGATTTTTGCGGCCAATCAGATAGACCACTTGGAGCAGATAATTGTTGTGATTGGTCCAGAGGGCGGGCTAACCGAGAACGAATTGCAAAAGTTTGAGCAAGCTGGAGGAAAAGTGGCCCTCATGGGGAAACCGATTTTTAGATCGGCACATGCCGGAGTAGCGGCGCTATCAGCAATCCAGGCCTTAATCGGCCGTTGGTAATAGCATTTCATCATGGTTGATATCGAGTGTCTATTTTGCAAGTTTGGCTCGGGGCAAATCCCGGTGGATTTTCTCTATGAAAGCCCAACTACCTTTGCAATTGCCGACATCAATGCGCAAGCACCCGTTCACATATTGATTCTTCCCAAAGTCCATGCCGAGAATGCCGCAGAATTGGCCAAACTCGCTCCTGCCACTTTGAGCGAACTTTTTACGGTAGCGAAAGATTTGGCTGCATCACGTGGCCTCACCGGCTACCGATTGGTTTTCAACACCGGAGAAAGCGCTGGTCAGAGCGTTTTTCACGCTCATCTGCATCTTTTGGGCGGGCGGGCATTGGCTTGGCCGCCAGGTTAAAAGTAGAATCGGAACTAATGGAACCAGCCTTAATTACCGTCCCGACCGCGATACCTATGGTCGCCCTCGTTGGACCCAATGACGCATACCTGCGAATTCTGGAAGCAACTTTCTTTGATCTGAAAATCACAGTCCGCGGAAATGAGATTTTCGCTAGTGGTGACTTGGGCCAATTAGCTCACTTCCAGGCCTTGATAAAAGAACTTTTGGTACTCCTACGTGGTGGGCAAGTATTAAGCGATGAAATTTTGCATCGTTCCATCGCCATGATTCGTCATGAACCTTCCGAACATCCAGCCGAAGTTCTCTCGCTCAACATTCTGAGCAACCGTGGAAAGATGATTCGTCCAAAGACTTCCAATCAAAAGCGTTATGTGGAAGCAATTGATCAACACACAATTACCTTCGGTATAGGTCCAGCTGGAACCGGCAAAACTTATTTAGCGATGGCTAAGGCGATCCAAGCCCTGCAATCAAAACAGGTGAACCGCATTATTCTCACGCGCCCGGCTGTTGAAGCAGGGGAGAGGTTGGGTTTTCTTCCGGGAACCTTGCAAGAGAAAATTGACCCTTATCTGCGTCCGCTTTTTGATGCCTTGCACGACATGATTGATCAAGAGTCAATTCCTAGATTAATGCAATCTGGCATTATCGAAATTGCGCCTTTGGCATATATGCGTGGTCGAACCCTTAATGATGCCTTTGTTATTTTGGATGAAGCCCAGAACACCTCAGCCGAACAAATGAAAATGTTCCTCACTCGACTAGGTTTCGGATCGAGAATGGTAATTACTGGCGATGTTACTCAAGTCGATTTACCTAACGGGACGCCTTCTGGTTTGCGAGTCGTTCACGATATTTTGGATGGCGTAGAAGACATCGCTTTTATCCCATTAACGGCAGAAGATGTAGTTCGAAATCGTCTAGTCGGAGAAATTGTGGAAGCGTATGGTCGCTTTGACGAGAAAGCTTCAACCAAGATTTCTGTGGCCCGCTCTTTGCGTTCAGGGACCGGTGATCTCTAAGTCTTGCCATTTGGCAGGCACTGACTATGACGATAGAGATTGAAAATCAATCAGCCACACTATGTGATGACGTTGCACTGGTCCAAGTTGCCCAATTCACATTGGGTAAAATGGGAGTGCATCCGGATTCAGATATCAGCATCACTTTGGTCGACGAAGCAAGAATGACCGAGCTTCACATTCAATGGATGGATTTACCCGGCCCTACTGATGTGCTCTCTTTCCCTATGGATGAAGTCAAACCTTTTTCAGCAAGCGATGGCCCAGGCCTTATCGGCGATATTGTTTTGTGTCCTACAGTGGCGGCTCAGGTAAAGACCCATTCGATGGATGATGAACTTGCTCTGCTGACGGTGCATGGGACGCTTCATCTTTTAGGTTTCGATCATGCAGATCCGGATACGGAAAAAGAGATGTTCGCACTACAAGATGATTGTCTACGAGAATGGCGAGCATCCCAATGAGGCTGACGACGGTATTAATCGTGATTGCGCTTTTGGCATTTGCCGGATTCTTGGCTGGTAGCGAATCTGCGCTCAACTCGATTTCCAGGGTGATTGTCGATGATTTGATTGAAAATAAACCAAAGCAAGCCCAACGTTTGATGAAGGTAATTCACGAGCCATATCGATACTTGAACGTACTGTTGTTGGTTCGCAAAACCTGCGAACTTACGGCGACAGTTCTAGCTGCGGATGCTTTCTTAGCGCATACTCATCATCACGCCTTAAGCGTTGCAATCACAATTGCCACAATGGTTTCCCTCTCCTATGTTGTTGTAGGTGTAGGACCACGCACCTTGGGCCGGCAGTATGCAATGTCCTGGGCGCGACCTGCTGCTATCGTCGCTGATTTCTTAGCGCGAATTCTGGGTCCACTAACAACGCTTTTGATCGCCATTGGAAATGCCATCACTCCTGGAAAAGGTTTTCGAACTGGACCTTTTTCAAGTGAAGCCGAGCTTCGCGATTTGGTCGACCAGGCCAGCGAGCGAGGGTTGGTGGAAGAGTCCGAACGAGAAATGATTCACTCTGTCTTTGATTTGGGAGAAACGCTGGTTCGAGAGTTAATGGTGCCTCGCACCGACATGGTGTGGATCGAAGGAAACAAAACCCTTCGACAAGGTTTGTCTTTGGCCCTTCGCTCTGGCTTTACACGAATTCCAGTAATTACCGAGAATTTGGATAATGTCATAGGTATTGCTTACGTCAAGGACTTAGCAAAGCGATCTCACGAACATCATGAATCAGAACAAACAGAGAAAATCGAACAACATATTCGTGCCGCTACTTTCGTTCCAGAAACGAAGACCGCATCTGAATTGTTGAAAGAGATGCAACGGGACCAGATTCATATGGCAGTTGTTATTGACGAATATGGTGGCACTGCCGGACTGATAACCATTGAAGATATTTTGGAAGAGATCGTTGGCGAAATTGCCGATGAGTATGACGACAGCGAGCAAGAGGTGGAATGGCTTAACGCAGATACTGCGCGAATATCAGCCAGATTGCATGTCGAAGATTTCGAAGATGATTTTAAAGTAGAGATCTCCGAAGAAGAAAAGGAAGATGTAGATAGCATCGGCGGCCTGCTCGCAAAAGAGTTAGGTCGAGTTCCTATTCCTGGAAGTACCATTACCCTTTACGGCTGGAAACTCACTGCGGAGCGACCCGTAGGTAGACGCCATCGAATCGGTACAGTGCTGGCAACTCGAGTTGTTAATCCGGAGGAGTCGGAGGATTCCCGTGAGCAGTAATCCCGAAGATTTAAAGTTAGTCACTCTGGCCAATGCGACAAAGCTTCGTACCCATTCCTTGGCCGCCGCAGCGCTTCGAGATTCAACTGGGCGCACTTACGTAGCCATTCCAGTAAGTGTCGGGGCATTTACCATTGATGCCTTGATGGCAGTTCTCGTCGTTGCTAAGGCCAGTCAGATTGACGGCATAGAGGCGATAGTTGTCGCTGGTGAAATGCCAGAAGAGGCAAGCATCTCCAGTTTCAGAACCGAATACCCAGAATCAAATCTTTATTGGATTCCCGGGGAAAACGAGCTCATTCCGCTTTAACGGTAGAGTTGGACCCATGCGTATCGTTCGGTTTAGCCCAGTTGAATCTGCACATTTAGGCTCAGACCCGCTCTTTGGCGTGCTTAACGATCAGGAAAAGATTTTGGTTTTGAAGGGTGATCCCATTTACTCGGGAATTGTTCCCACTGAAAATGTCGTGGACCTGCATCATGTGCGGCTTTTGGCTCCTGTCATTCCTCGGAGCAAAGTGGTCTGCATTGGAAAGAATTACGCTGATCATGCTGCCGAAATGGGCTCAGATGTCCCGGCCTCACCCATCATTTTTATCAAGCCCAACACCTCGGTAATCGGCCCTAATGACACGATCCAATGGCCCCGAATGAGCGAGCGAGTTGATTTCGAGGGCGAACTCGCCATTGTCATCGGGCGAATCTGCAAAGAAGTTCCGGTGGAAAGATATCAAGATGTCATTTTCGGTTACACGATTGCTAATGATGTAACGGCAAGAGATTTGCAAAAGATCGATGGCCAGTGGAGTCGCGCCAAGGGATTCGACACCTTCTGTCCTATTGGACCTTGGATCGAAACTGAATTTAAGCCAGCCGATCAAATTATCTCAACTTCGGTTGATGGCGTAGAAAAACAGCGCGAGCCGCTATCTTCTATGATTTTCAAGATTCCGGAAATAATCGCATTCGTTACTTCTGTGATGACATTACTTCCAGGGGATGTAATCCTTACCGGAACTCCTGCGGGAATCGGTCCCATGCCAGAGCATGCTGAAGTTACAGTTTCCATTGAAGGAATAGGTTCTCTCTCGAATAGGGTGTCATCTCGTGCCAAATAGCAAAGAAGTTCGCGTTCGTTTCGCTCCATCTCCAACAGGAGATTTGCATGTCGGCAATATTCGCACCGCGCTCTTTGACTGGGCCTATGCGCGACATACCGGTGGAAAATTTGTTTTCCGAATTGAAGACACCGACACCGAACGAGTCACCGATGAATATATTTCTCGAGCAGTTGAGACCCTGAAGTGGCTTGGCCTGGATTGGGACGAGGGCCCAGAAGTTGGTGGTCCTTATGGACCATATTTACAGAGTCAAAGGATGGATATTTACGCCGAATGGGCTCAGAGATTCTTAGATCAAGGCGATGCATATTATTGCTATTGCAGTTCCGAAGAACTTGAAGCTCGTCGCGAGGCGCAGCGTGCGGCAAATGTGGCGCCGGGCTATGACGGCAAATGTCGTTCCCTCTCCGAAGCAGAGTTGTCTGCTTTCATCTCCGAAGGTCGAAAGCCAGTAGTTCGGATGCGGATGCCCGACGGTGAAACGACTTTCACAGATCTCATTCGTGGCGAAGTAACCTTCGATCACAACTTTGTTCCTGACTTTGTATTAGTCCGTGGCGATGGTTCACCGCTCTACACCTTGGCCGTTGCAGTCGATGATGTATTAATGAAGATTAGCCATGTACTTCGTGGCGAGGATTTGCTTTCGTCGACTCCACGCCAGATTCGGGTCTATCAAGCAATGGGCTTGAGTGATGCGGATTTCCCACATTTTGCTCACTTGCCATTTGTTATGGGACAAGACAATGCCAAACTCTCCAAGCGCAACGGCGAAGTTTCCATTGCCTGGTACCGAGACCGAGGTTTTCTTCCAGAAGCGATCTGCAATTACTTGGCGCTCTTGGGTTGGTCTCCAGGTGAAGATCGGGAAAATGTTTCCATGAAGGAGCTCACTGAACTCTTTACAGTTGAGCGGGTTCATAGCAGCCCAGCTCGATTTGATATGAAGAAGTTGGAACCTATCAACGGTGACAAGATTCGGGAACTAGATCTAGATGATTTACTTTCTCGCGTCACCCCATTCCTCATTAAAGACGGCGTAATCGCCGGCACTGACGATCAACTTGCTTTGGTTCGGTTGACCCTGCCATTAATCCAGGAGCGAATTGCCACTTTGGCCGAAGTAACTGCAATGGTGAAATTCCTCTTCGTTACCGACTTCGCCATCGAGGAATCTGAACAACCCAAAATTGCGGATGCTCAATCGCAATCCGTTTTGCAGGCAGCTCTGGATACTCTCAATTCCGTTAGCCAATGGGATCACGCCACTATTGAGGCAGCCCTACGCGAGACCCTAATTGCCGGTCTGGCCCTCAAGCCTCGAATCGCATTCGGACCAATCCGAGTTGCGGTCACGGGAAGCCATATTTCGCCACCGCTCTTTGAGTCCATGGAACTTTTGGGACGAGAACGCTCGCTAGAGCGGATCGCCGCTGCGGTTCAGAAGTAGCAGATTTTCAAGGTATCCTTGCCTCTTGCCAATTTGAACATCAGTTCAAAACGGTGGGGTATGGGGTAATTGGCAGCCCAGCTGATTCTGGTTCAGCCTGTCTAGGTTCGAGTCCTGGTACCCCAGCAATTCTTCCTTCGGGAAGAAGGTTTGTTCTAGGGATTTCGACCCACTGATCCGTCAGCGGGAGAAGAAATGGCCCCGTCGTCTAGCGGCCTAGGACTCTGGCTTCTCAAGCCAGCTACGAGGGTTCGAATCCCTTCGGGGCTACATTCACTTGCTAACCATTGCGGGTTGGTAGGGCTAAGCATTGCTCGGATGAGACTCAAGAAGTTGAGTTTTGTTCGGGCTTTTTTTGGTTTTGGGGGTTGGTTGCCATAAGTTGTGTCCTTGCAGTTTATACCTGATTAGGTATAATCCATTACATGAGAACTACTGACACTTCCACCCTAATCGCATTTGTACGTGATAAGTCTGGGATGACACAGGTTGAACTAGCCCATAAGGCCGGTACATCTCAGAGTGCGGTAGCAAGATATGAGACTGGCCAAGCAGTACCTTCGGTGGCTACGCTACAAAAACTTGCTAGGGCCGGTGGATACGAAGTCCAACTAACTCTGGTTCCCGCTCGCCCTACTGACCTCTCTGGAAGGCGTGCTCGCAAACTTCGCGATTTTCGCGGTGAGATATCGCAACTTCTCTTTGCCGCAGGTGCAACCAACCCCCGTGTTTTTGGATCGGTGGCTCGCGGAGAAGATACCGATGACAGTGATATTGACCTACTCGTTGACTTTGACCTAGAGAACGGCCTGCTACCGATACTGCATCTCAACGAGTCCCTTTCCAAGCTTCTAGGCGAGAAGGTGGAAGTTTCCCCTGTCGGGGCGTTGCGCGATCGGGTGCGCAGCGAGGCGCAAGCAGAGGCTGTGCCCCTATGAGCCCAAGAGGTGACGATGAGCGCCTACACGACATTCTTAGATGCATTGAAAGAATAGGCTTTGCTGAAGTAGCACTGGCTGAGGTAGATGCCGCGCAAGAGCCGGAAGAGTTTCAGCTGATCTTTGATTCCATTCTCTATAACTTGGTGATCATCGGTGAGGCAGTAAATTCCCTGAGCGATGGAGTCCACTCGGCCAACCCAGAGATACCTTGGAGGGACATCGTTGGAATGCGCAACATGTTGGCCCACAGGTATTTTCAGGTGAGCGCGAAACTCATTAAAGCGACCATCGATCAGCCGCTCAAGGCGCTAGCTAAGGTCTGCCAAAATGAGCTGGAATTCCTCGGGTAAATGGCTTTTGTCGGATTAGGGCTCGTAGCCCAAGTTGGCGTTTTTCAGCTATTTACTTTTTGCCAAATAATCGGTTAAACGCTGGGCCGTTGCCATGACTGCGGCGGCATGAAGCCGACCTGGTTGACGACCTAATCTTTCGATTGGTCCACTAATACTTACCGCCGCCACAACTTTCTTATTTGGACCATAAACAGCTGCTGATACCGATCCGACACCGGCTTCGCGTTCGCCTATCGATTGGGCCCATCCTCGTCGGCGAACTGCAGCCAAACTAGCGGCGGTAAATTTTGCATTAGTTAAGCCACGATGCAGTTTTTCTGGGTCTTCCCAAGCAAGGAGAATTTGGGCCGCAGACCCAGCTTGCATTGTTAACGCCGTTCCCACCGGTACTGAATCTCGCAGACCGCTCATGCGTTCGGCGGTGGCTACGCATACTCGTTGATCGCCCTGACGGCGATACAACTGAGCGCTTTCACCAGTGGCATCTCGCAAATTTGCTAGTGCGGGGGCTGCAATTGCCAAGAGGCGATCTTCGCCTGCAGCGGTTGCTAATTCACCTGACCTGGCGCCCAATACAAATCGACCCATAAAGTCGCGCGAAACAAGTCTGTGAAATTCCAAGGCAACTGCCAAACGATGAGCAGTTGGCCGGGCGATTCCGGTTGCTGCTACTAACTCCGAAAGGGAGTGGGGGCCAGACTCTAAGGTCGCCAAAATTTTCACGGCTTTATCTAGTACGCCAACTCCGCTATTCTTCTTGTCCACAATCTAATACTGCCATCTCAATAGGTAAGATGCAATATTTTGAGGAAAGTTAGATTGGTTGGTGACCATAGCGAAGGTAAGGGAGTGAAATGGGAAAGACATTAGCGGAGAAGATATGGGCAGACCATGTAGTTCGTAGCGCTGAAGGAGAGCCCGATTTAATTTATATCGACCTCCATCTCATTCATGAAGTAACTAGCCCACAGGCATTTGATGGCTTGCGATTGGCCGGACGCCAAGTTCGTCGTCCTGACCTGACAATCGCGACTGAAGACCACAACGTTCCCACTCTAAATATTGATCAGCCCATTGCTGATCCCGTTTCAAAATTGCAGGTAGATACTTTGCGTAAGAATTGTGCTGAATTCGGGGTTCGGATCCATTCATTGGGCGATATCGATCAAGGCATCGTTCACGTTGTTGGACCACAACTTGGGCTTACACAACCTGGAATGACAATTGTGTGCGGAGATTCACACACCTCTACCCACGGCGCTTTTGGAGCTCTTGCTTTTGGTATCGGCACTAGCGAAGTTGAACATGTCCTTGCGACTCAAACTTTGCCTTTAGTTCGACCAAAGACGATGGCTATAAATGTCGAAGGAACCTTAAAACCAGGAGTCACCAGTAAAGACATTATTTTGGCGATCATTGCCGAGATTGGCACTGGCGGCGGACAAGGATATGTTCTTGAATATCGTGGAAATGTGATTCGCGAACTCTCTATGGAATCGCGGATGACGGTCTGCAACATGTCTATCGAAGCTGGTGCGCGTGCAGGAGTGATCGCTGCCGATGAAACCACATTTGCCTATGTGCAAGGAAAGCCTCATGCGCCAAAGGGAGCAGAATGGGATGCCGCGGTAACTTATTGGCGAACATTGCACTCCGATGCTGACGCAGTTTTTGACCGAGAGATTTTCATTAACGCTGATGAACTAGAGCCATTTGTCACCTGGGGGACCAACCCAGGCCAAGGTCTTCCGTTAAATGCCTCAGTTCCAAATCCTGCAGACATCGCCGATGAAGAGGAACGCGGTGCTGCTGAACGCGCGCTTACTTACATGGGCTTAGTTGCTGGAACGCCGCTTAAGGAAATTAAAGTAGATACCGTCTTTCTTGGTTCATGCACCAACGGCCGAATCGAAGATCTTCGACTTGCGGCAACAATTCTTGGCGGTCAGAAAGTTGCTAGTGGGGTTCGAATGCTGGTTGTACCTGGATCGGCTCGAGTCCGACTTCAAGCCGAAGCAGAGGGCTTAGATAAGGTCTTTATCGATGCGGGGGCTGAATGGCGAAGCGCCGGTTGTTCCATGTGTCTGGGAATGAATCCAGATCAGCTGGCTCCCGGTGAGCGCGCTGCATCAACATCAAATCGTAATTTTGAAGGACGGCAAGGAAAAGGTGGACGTACTCACCTGGTCAGTCCATTGGTCGCGGCGGCAACTGCCATTCGCGGAACTCTTTCATCACCAGCAGATTTGTAGGAGGAAATAACATGGAAAAATTTATAGCTCACACTGGAACTGTTCTGCCCCTACGACGAAGCAATGTTGATACTGACCAGATCATTCCTGCGGTATATCTCAAGCGCGTCACTAAGAGCGGTTTCGAAGATGGACTCTTTGGTGCTTGGCGCAACGACCCTGAATTTGTCATTAACAAACCAGAATATTCTGGAGCCACGATTTTGGTTGCCGGCGTGGATTTCGGTACCGGGTCTTCACGAGAGCACGCAGTGTGGGCCTTGCAAAATTACGGCTTCAAAGTGGTTATTTCTAGCCGCTTTGCCGATATCTTCCGGGGCAACTCGCAAAAGGCTGGACTGCTGACGGTTATTTTGGATCAGACTGATGTCGAAGCAATTTGGGCTGCAGTAGAGAGTGATCCAACGGTGGCGTTGACAGTAGATCTTGAATCCAAGACTGTGAACTACGCAGATCGCAGCATTTCATTTGCGATGGATGATTACACTCGCTGGCGCCTCATGGAGGGCCTAGACGATATTGGCTTGACTCTGAAGAACATAGATCAAGTAAGTGCCTTTGAGGCTACTCGTGCCGCGCATAAGCCGGAAACACTTCCGGTTCTGCACTAAGCCTCTTCCCGTAACTCTTCCAATATTTTCCAGATCTCTTCTTCCGATGCAATTTGTAGAATGTCAAAATTCTTAAGTACATCCGTGTAGGAGAGATTGGAAATTTCGGCCAACCCACGAAAGCGGGTCGTCCGAGCTTGCTCGTAATCCCACCACACCAAAGTTTGCGCGTTTTCGCCATTCCAGAAGGTTCGGTATTGAAGATTTTGATGGAAATCGTGAATGATGGCTACTACTTTGAAAATATCGCCGTGCCAGGAATAGTCGGTTAGTTCTCGAGGAGCCACAGAACGAGCCCGATCCCGAAACGCTTCTTTCATATCGGGGATATAGCTAAATTCATCGCTAGGAAATACATCGTCAATCAGAATAAATCCTTCGGGGGAGAGGTGCTCCAAAGTATTGATGAGATCGCGGTAGGTCTGACTGAAATTGTGGAGTCCATCGAGAAAGACCACATCGAAAAGAAGGTCCGCCTGAAATTTGGCGAAGAAGGCATCAGAACTCATTTGGTAATAGGAGTCTTGGAGCGAAAGTCGTTTGCTGACATCAAATTCAAATTCGGGATCTACCGCTATTTTTCTTTGGGCCTTTATATCTGCGAAAGTTAGGCCGGCTTCAACTCCGATTTCTAGATAATTTTGCGCTTGGGTAAAGTCAAAAAGCCTATTAATCCTGCGGACGCTCCAATCCGACATACATTCTCCTCAATACACCTGCGGGTCCATCATACAATTTAAAGCGTAGGTGGAGTAAAAAGCCCTGATTTATAGGGTTTTACGCGGGGATTTGTCCTAAAAGTGAAACTCTCGACTTTCGATTTAGAGTTTTCGCTCGAAAAAACAGTGATTTCTAATGGTTTTTTCACTTGCGACACACCGAATTAGATAACGGATCTTGTGCCATTGGTTGCGTAGATTTGTTCCATGTGAGACGAATGTCTGACATTTACGCGTAAATAAGGGGATTTAATGAACAAGGCCCAGTTCATCGCTTTTCTAGCGCCACATTTTGATGGCAATAAAAAAGAAGCAGCTCGAGCTGTAGATATCGTTTTTGATTCCATCGTTCGCAATATTGCAAAGGGCGACGATGTAATGATCAATGATTTCGGTAAGTTTAAGAAAGTTGACCGTGCCGCTCGCAAAGGCCGCAACCCTTTCACTGGCGAGACCATTCAGATCAAGGCAAGCAAGAAGGTTCGCTTCCTTCCTGCAAAGGCGCTGAAAGAGGTAATTTCAGGTGCTCGCAAACTCGATCCAGCTCCAAAGCCAGTAGTTAAGGTTGTTGCAAAGCCTGTCGCAAAGGCAGCACCAGCCAAGAAGGCCGCTCCTAAGAAGGCAGCACCAGCCAAGAAGGCCGCTCCTAAGAAGGCAGCACCAGCCAAGAAGGCCGCTCCTAAGAAGGCAGCGCCAGCTAAGAAGGCCGCGCCAGCTAAGAAGGCTCCTGCAAAGAAGGCTCCTGCTAAGAAGAAGTAATTCGCAATATCAAAAAAAGAGGGGGTCATTGAGCCCCCTCTTTTTTATTGCCCCTTAGGCTTACCTCATGTCGGAGAACATCAACACGGACGAAGCGCCCAGATATTCGCCCCCAACGGGCCGACCCCTAGGTACTAATCGTTACTTCCGCTTCGCCTCATGGGTACTCATTCCGATTTTGAAGGCTCTGACAAAAAGAACCTGGCGCGGGGTTGAAAATATTCCTCACTCCGGTCCAGTTATCGTTATCTCTAATCACATCTCTTATGCAGATCCCTTGATTTTTACTCACTTCCTCTTTGCCAATGGCCGAGCGCCTAGATATTTGGGCAAATCATCGGTATTTAAAATTCCGCTGATTGGGAAGATTCTGGCTGGTTCCGGACAAATACCGGTAGAACGCGAAACAAGTCAGGCCTCACATTCACTGCGTCATGCACTGGCCTTTCTGGAGGCGGGCCACTGCTTAGGCGTCTACCCAGAGGGAACTTTGACTCGAGATGAAAATGGTTGGCCGATGGTTGGCAAGACTGGAATCGCCCGGTTGGCAATTCTTTCCAAAGCGCCGGTCATTCCTTGCGTTCAATGGGGCGCGCGGGATCTACTTCCTCCTTACGGCAAAGTGCCCAGATTATGGCCACGAACTAAAGTCACGGTTGTCGCAGGAACCCCGCTGGATTTTTCGCGGTGGTATGGAATGGCAGAAGACCAAAGTGCAGTCATTGAGGCCACCGACTATGTCATGAACACTTTGACTAAAATGCTGGAAGAGATCCGGGGCGAAACCGCACCGAAGATTCGCTTCGATCCGCATTTATCCGATCTGCCACGAACTGGCAACTATAAAAAGAGCAGTAGTAGTAAGAAGAAGGAGCAATCTTGAGTCGAGTCACAGTCCTAGGTTCAGGAGCGTGGGGATCGACTATGGCACAAGTTCTCTGTGATGCTGGACAAGAAGTAATGATCTGGGGTCGGAACCGAGAGATCGTTGATGAAATCAATGTTTTCCATACCAATGAAAAGTTCCTTCCAGATATTTCGCTTCCATCTCAATTAATAGCGTCAGAAGATATAGCTCAGGCCTTTGCTTTTGCTGAAACCGTGGTCGTTGCAATTCCGGCTCAAGCCTTGCGCGGCAATCTTCAATCGTGGAAGGGGATATTTCCCCACCATGCCCCAATCATCAGCACTTTGAAAGGCATCGAAGCAGTCACACATGTTCGAATGACCGATGTCATAAAGGACGTTTTGGGAACGCCAGCGGAATTGATTGGTTTGATTACTGGCCCCAATCTTGCTGGTGAGTTAGCGCTTCGCCAACCAGCTGGCGCCGTTGCAGCCTCTGAATCCGTGGTCATCTCCGAATTGATGATCGAACTTTTCACCACTCCCTATTTCCGGGTGTACCCCTCATCAGATTTAATCGGATGTGAATTAGCCGGTGCGGTAAAAAGCGTCATCGCCTTGGCTGTGGGTTTGGTGTTGGGGCTGGAGTATGGAGAAAATACTCAAGCAATGATTATTACCCGTGGACTCAGTGAGGTTGCGCGATTCGGTGATGCCTACGGTGCAAACCCGCTAACTTTTCTTGGCCTGGCTGGAATGGGTGACCTGGTGGCAAGTTGCGGTTCGCCATTATCTCGGAATCGAACTTTCGGCGAAATCCTAGGAAGAACCGGCTCCATTGAAGAAGCGATGCGACAGGTATCCAAAACGGTCGAGGCGGTTGCCTCCGCAGGCCCTATTTTAGAATTGGCTCACGCGGTTGGAGTGGAAGTTCCAATTATTGAGGCGGTTGCCGATGTAGTAGCCGGAACCCTCTCTCCAGTTGATGCCATGACCCGATTAATGACCATCAACCTGAAAGCAGAAATCTAATGAGCTCGCGAATCAAAGTTGGAATTCTGTGTGGTGGAAAAAGTAGCGAGCATGAGATCTCTTGCATCTCGGCAAATGGGATTTTGAATTCAATTGATCGAGATCGATTTGAACCGATACTTATCGGCATAACAAAATCTGGAAAATGGGTTGTGCCACCTGCCGATGCCCAACTGACAATCCAAAATCAGACTCTTCCGGTGATTCTGGAAAGTTTTCCAGCGTTGACTGCCGACATACATGGCTTTTCATTCGAGGGAACATCGTTAGCTATCGATGTCATTTTCCCCGTATTGCATGGCCCATATGGAGAAGATGGAACGTTGCAGGGAATGTTGGAAATGTCGGGAATCAAATACGTGGGTTCCGGAGTTTTGGCTAGCGCGGTTGCCATGGATAAATCCTTTGCCAAACCGATTTTCCAAGCCAATGGTTTGAAAGTTGCTCCGGGAATGGTCATCCATCACCGTGACTGGAGCCCTGCCACAAAGGCAAGCTTTCTGGTCAAAGCGCACGAATTCCAATTACCGCTCTTTGTTAAACCTGCCCGCGGCGGCTCGAGTCGAGGAACCTCCAAGGTAAAAACTTCCGAGCAATTGGAATCGGCCATTGAGTTTGCATTCACCTTCGATACTAAGGTCATGATTGAAGTAGGTATTTCCGGGAAAGAGATCGAGTGCGCGATTTTACAGACCCAAGGAGTTGCAGAGGCATCTCCATTGGGTGAAATTGTCATTCTGGGGGAGCACGAGTTTTACGATTTTGAAGCAAAGTATCTGGATGATTCGACCCGAGTCGATTCTCCGGAGGAACTTTCATCGGATGTCCAGGAAGAAATTCGAAGCGCTGCCATCATTGCATTTGATGCGCTGGGGTGTGAAGGTCTAGCGCGCGTCGATTTCTTTTACGCTCACGACGGCCAAATCTATATAAATGAATTGAATACAATGCCAGGCTTTACGCAGACATCGGTATATCCGAAACTGTGGAATAAAACTGGTCTCTCCTATGCCCAATTAATCAGTAAATTAATTGATGCTGCACTGTGGCGGTCATCTGATGTCACGCGTTAACAGAGATAAAAATTGAAAGGTATGAAATTTCTCTTGGTATCTTTGCTCTCCTTCTTCCTGATCTTTACATCTACGGGATTAGCAAATGCGGAACAGAACTCCACAACCGTTTCGGATTGGAGCTTTGAATTTCCAAATTTCTCTGATTACGCCAACTCGGGGAACTGGGTCTTCACACTTAGGGCTGGCACAACGAATACCTTCAGCGATGGCGACATCATTGTTATGACTTTGGTTGATTGGAAAGGCGTAGTTCTGGCCGAGAATTCCACCTTCTCGCTCTTTGATGGAACTAAGAATGTAAATTTTCAACCATATATCCTGCCTTCGGATTTGAAGAAGGTGGACTTGACCAAGCCACTGACCGCCAGAATCGTGATCACCAGGGGCCCTAAATCAACTTTTGCGGATGCCTCCATCTCTTTCTCACTACCTACCGCCGCCTTTCCTAAGAAACCGGTCACGGCTGCCGATTATGTGACTCTGGCTAAGAATTTATTGAGCAAACCCGTTCCATACCCCGCTAAATGCGCACCACTTCCGATCCCGTTTGATTTCAGCGATCCCTATGGCGAAACCGCTGCGGTGAGTTTTGCCGTTGTGGATGCTTCAGGTAAAACTGTGAAGTCGGCAATTAGCGACTTGCCGATCCCTGGACCAGTGGTTGCAACTCTTTCGCTTTGTCCTGCGGATTTCGCACATGCTTCTGGACCTTTTCAATTGAAAACGACAGTCACTTTTCTCTCTGCCTTGAAGAAGAGTGATGAGGCTTTCACTCTAGCTTTCCCAATGACTGGACCTGCGGTGGTGGCTTCGACTTCGCACAAAAATCTTGCTTTGGTCTGTCAAAAGGGAACCAAGTTCTTATTAATCGCAAGTGGCAAATGTAGTTCCGGGTATTCACTTGTGACCTTTACGGTACCGAGCACTCAAATATGGAATGCGTTGATGCGAATTCCCGCAACACTTAAGGGCAAGAATTTCATTCTTTATGGCTGCGTCGCAGATTTCGTTCGCACATCGGGCGGTACGCAATTCATGGGAAGCGTTTCGCCAAAGTCGGTTAAATCTTTTGATTCCAGCAACAATGCGCTCTTTACTGCCGATGCGCAGAAATTATTGTCGCTGAGCACAGCAGATATGTTTCAAGCCAAAGTTTCGGTTTCAGGTGGATACGCTCAGAAGGTAAACGGTGCACAGCAGGACATTGCTTCGCTGATTATTCGTGATTTCGTAAAAATAGGCACCTGCTGACGCGGGTGCCTATTTTTACATCAAAATATTCGTACTAGTAGCTAGTCACCGGGCAGGTTAAGGTGCGAGTGATTCCTGGAACAACTTGCACTTTGGAGAGAATGACGCGGCCAAAATCTTCCATGCTTGGGGCTTCTGCGCGCATGATGACGTCGTACGGACCTGTTACACCTTCGGCAAGGGTGACGCCGGAGATGGCGGATACGGCTTTTGCGACGCTAGATGCCTTACCGACTTCCGTTTGAATGAGAATGTATGCCTGAACGGACATGGGGTGGACTCCTTTGAAACGTGGCTGGTGGAATAAATGCCAGTCGCAACGCTGCGGCTCAGTAGGCTTACAGGCTACCGCTTCTGCAAGAATTTTGGGAGTGAGTTAAAGGGTAGGAGGTGGCTATGGCAAGTGAATCTGAACTCATTGCCGTACTCACCGAAGTTTTCCAAAGCCCAGCCACTATGCCCTCCTCGCTCATTTTGGGAATTGGCGATGATGGGGCGATTCTGGATCTTCGCCATCAAAAAAGCGTGGCGGTCGCAGATATGGCGGTGGAAAATGTGCACTTTCGCCGAGCATGGAGCTCTTTGGCCGAAATTGGTGGGAAAGTCACGGCTGCAAATTTGGCCGACATTTATGCCATGGGTGGGGAGCCAACCTTCCTGCTAATAACTGCGGGGTTGCCAGCAGATTTCACGACGGAACAGATGCGAGAGTTAGCGCGGGGCATTCAGCAGGAAGCCGACCTTGTCGGTGCGATTGTGGTTGGTGGGGACTTGACCCGTTCGGAAACCATAGTTATTTCAATCAGCGCATTTGGCGAGGTAGATATTCCAGTGTTGCGTTCAGGTGCTTCGGTAGGTGACCGAGTAATTATTTCCGCGATGCCGGGATGGGCAGCGGCGGGTTTGGCTCTCTATCAAAAAAATCTAGGCGAAAGTTCTGGCATTGGCGAATTAATTGCCAGAGCAAAATCCGCTCATCGCAAACCTGTGGTGAATTATCTGCAGGCTAGAACCTTGGGGAGCGTGGGTTGTACCGCGATGTGCGATGTGAGTGATGGACTCTTATCTGAGGCCAGGCATATTGCACATTCTTCGCAAGTCAAGATCGTGATCGATACAGATGCATTTACGGATAATCAGGAATATCACCAATTAACAGAACTGGGGCAATTCTGTTCAATCGATCCATGGGAATGGATTTTGGCCGGTGGCGAAGACCACTGTTTCCTGGCCACAATTTCGCCCACCACAGAATTACCATCAGGATTTATCGAGATTGGTTATGTTTCAAGTGGATCTGGAATTTCACTGCTCCATGATCTAGATAAGGTTCGATTGAACCGCTACCAAAGCAGTGGGTTTTCGCACTTCGAAGGCTAGTTTTGATTACTGACGGGCGGGGGATTCACCAGTTCGCTTGGTAAATTAAAAATGCCCTTGCCTACGTTAGGTAGGAAAGGGCATTGAAGAAAAGTAAATTAACGAGAAACTTTGCCAGCCTTCAAGCAAGAAGAGCAGACATTTTGGCGCTTTGGGGTACCAGCAACGAAGGTGCGTACTCGTTGAATGTTTGGATTCCAGCGTCGACGGGTTTTGCGCATTGAGTGGGAGACGTTATTGCCGAAGCTAGGTCCCTTGCCGCAGATATCGCAGTTTGAAGCCACGGTAAACTCCCTAAAAGTAGTAATGAATATTTTTGCCAGCGGCATAGGTTAGCGTCTCCGCACAGGAACTGCCAATTTGAGCGCAAATGCTCCAGAAGCGGCGGTAAAGGGGCAAAGATATCCCTATGGCAACCCTGGATTCCCGGCTCAGCGCCATTATCGGGGATCGAACCGCCAAAGTCCTGGCCACCAGCTTTGGAATGGCATCTGTGTCAGATCTGCTTCGTCATTACCCAAGGCGATATGTCGTACGAGGCGAACTCACCGATATCTCCACTCTTCTGGAAGGCGATGAAGCAACGGTCTTGGCCGAGATCCAAAAAGTTGATCTGCGCCGCATAAATGGGCGAGCGATTCTTGAGGTTGTCTTAACCGATGGAAGTTCGAAACTTTGGCTGACCTTCTTTAATCAGGTCTGGCGTCAGAAGGAATTACGGGTCGGACGCACGGGATTATTTGCTGGCAAAGTTGGTCTGTTCAATGGCAAGAAGCAACTTTCGCATCCTGATTACTTATTGATCCCCGATGGGAACAATGTAGATGAAGCGATCGCTGATTTTGCGGGGAAGTACTTAGCGGTGTATCCAGCTACAGCGAAAATGCCATCATGGAAAATTGCTCAGTGCATGGATGTAGCACTTGCATCTTTGGACGAGATTCCAGAGTACCTTCCCAGCTCGCTTCTTGAAGAAAATAATTATCCAGAATTAATGTCTGCGCTGAAATATATTCATCAACCAGAAACTTTGGAACAGGTTGACAGCGCGCGGGAACGGTTGACTTTTGATGAAGCGCTGCTCTTGCAATTAATTTTGGCGCAGCGTCGCGAAGAATTGAAATCATTAACTGCCGTTGCCAGAACGGTGCGCGAAGATGGTTTGGTTTCGCAATTTGAATCCCTGCTTCCATTTGAACTGACTGCGGGTCAGCGCGAGATCTGCCAAGAGATTGAAGCAGATATGCAACAGCCGCACCCGATGCATCGACTTTTGCAAGGAGAGGTTGGTTCGGGTAAAACTGTTGTGGCTTTGCGAGCAATGTTGGCCGTCGTGGACTCAGGAGGACAGGCCGCGCTCCTGGCGCCAACAGAAGTTCTAGCAACTCAACATTTCAACACCATACAAAAACTCTTAGGGCCGTTGGCTCACCATGGAACGTTGTTGGGAGCAAGTGAAGGTACTTCGGTCGCGCTATTGACCGGTTCACTTAATGCCGCTTCCCGCAGAGAGGCGCTTGGAAAGATATCTAGCGGAGCGGCTGGAATAGTGATTGGGACTCATGCGCTTCTGAGCCAAGGTGTGGAATTTGATGATTTGGGTTTAGTCGTAATCGATGAGCAGCACAGGTTTGGCGTTGAGCAGCGAGACGCATTACGAATGAAGGCAAAATTGCCCCCGCACTTACTCGTTATGACTGCTACTCCTATTCCGCGAACTGTGGCCATGACTATCTTTGGGGATTTGGATATTTCTACCTTGCGCCAACTTCCTTCGGGGCGTATCCCGATCGAAACCCATGTGATTGCCGTTGCCGACAAGCCCCATTTCTTGAAGCGGGCTTGGGAACGAATTCGCGAAGAAGTTGATAAAGGTCACCAAGCATATGTAGTTGCACCGCGAATTGTTGGTGATGAAGATGAGCCGGAAAGTAAAATTTCAGAACGAGACCTGGCGATGGCGGCTCTCATGGGAGATCTCCTTGAAGAGGATCAGATTAGTGGCGAAGGAAAGATGACGGCAGTTGAAGTTCTGGCTCCGGAATTGGCCGGTGGAGCGCTGAAAGGTTTAGCGGTTGCAGTTCTTCACGGAAGACTTTCTGCGCAGGAAAAAGAGATCACCATGCAAGCATTCTCCGATGGCAAAATTGACGTGCTCATTGCCACCACGGTTATTGAAGTTGGCGTCGATGTTCCCAATGCTTCAATGATGGTGATTATGGATGCCGACAGATTCGGAGTTTCACAACTTCACCAACTTCGTGGTCGAGTCGGTCGCGGATCAATTCCCGGTTTGTGTTTGTTGGTTAGCGGTGCCGCTTCCGATTCATCTGCGATGAGCCGGCTTCAGGCAGTTGCTGGAACTTTGGATGGATTTGAACTTTCGCGAATCGATTTGGATCAACGTCGCGAAGGAGATGTACTTGGTCGAGCCCAATCGGGTACGCGATCACATTTGCGATTATTACGAGTCCTTCGCGATGAAGCCCTCATCGAAAAGGCTCGCGAAGTTTCTGCCGCGTTCATAAAAGAAAGCCCAGATTTGTCGAGCTGGCCGATGTTGGCCCACGAAGTGGCTCTTCTCAAATCCGAAGAAATTTCAACTTTTTTGGATAAGGGATAGCAGATACCGTAACCCCATGAGAATCATCGCTGGCGTGAGCAAAGGCAAAACCTTGGCTTCGCCCTCGGAACGAACTCGACCAACTTCGGATCGGGCAAGAGAAGGACTTTTCTCTTCTCTGGAATCTGAATTTGCCACCATAAAAGATTTGAAGTTCCTTGACCTCTTTAGTGGCTCTGGAGCGGTTGGCGTTGAGGCGCTATCTCGTGGCGCAGCGCTGGTCCATTCGGTAGAAAAGGATGAAGGTGCGTTCGCGATCTCGTCAGCCAACTTCGGCATGGTCAAGGGTGCACCCGGCAAATATCACATTTATAAAATGTCAGTTCTCACCTTCTTGAAAACTGCGGGAAATATCGGATACGACATTATCTTCATGGATCCGCCTTACGAATTTACGAATCAGCAGATCGAAGAAATGTTGGAAATTATCCATACCAGCGGAATATTGGACGAAAAAGGTCTCATAGCGGTGGAACGTGCGGCAAAAGGTAATCCATTTACCTGGCCTGACCCACTGGTACAGGAGAAGATTCGTTCCTACGGGCAAGGAAGTATCTTCTACGGAGGCTATTCTGCTAGCGTTTTGCCGTGAAAAGAGCTGTCTGTCCTGGATCCTTTGATCCCATAACTTTTGGACACTTAGATATCATCGCCAGAGCCAGCTCACTTTTCGATGAAGTTGTAGTCGCTGTGCTGGTCAATCGAACTAAGAAATCGCTCTTCACGGTCGATGAGCGCATCGACATGATTCGAGAAGTCACCACGAAATATCCAAATGTTGTAGTGGATTCATGGTCTGGGTTATTGGTTGATTATTGCAAAACAAATCAGATCCCCATTATTGTCAAAGGACTGCGGGCTGTAACCGACTTTGACTACGAATTGCAGATGTCTCAGATCAATCTGCAACTTCAGAATGTAGAGACACTTTTCATGTCTACCGCCCCAGCTCATTCTTTTCTCTCTTCTTCGCTGGTGAAAGAAGTTGCTAGTTATGGGGGAGACGTTTCCAGTTACGTGCCAGCTGTACTCTTAGAAAGGCTTAAGGCCCGGTTAGCAGAAAATATTGGTTTAGATAATTAGAAGTTTAAGTTCGATAAGCATTAGGAGTTCGCTATGGATGCAATAGAAAGAGTTCAATCGGCAATCACTATGGTCGAGGAAGCTCGTTCTGTCCCGTTGTCGGCAAGTTGCGTAGTGCACCGTGGCGAATTATTGGAAATCTTGGAGGGCGCTCGAACCGCACTTCCTGTGGACTTTGATCGAGCCCAAAGAATTTTGCGCGAACAAGAGCGCATTTTGGAAGACGCGAGATTGAGCGCCGATAATTTAATCGCGCTCGCTCGGGAAGAAGTTGCGCAAATGGTGGAGCAAACCGAGATAGTTTCGGCCGCCCGAAAGGAAGCACAACGAATATTGGGAGAGGTCGAGAATGATACAAAGCGCGAGCGCGACGATTGCGACGCTTACATTGATTCTCGCCTAGCCACTCTAGAGGTAATTTTGAATAAGACCTTGGAAGTTGTGCATCGTGGCCGAGATCGACTCGGCGGCATTGAAGAGAAGCACGCTCTTTCCGAGTTGTCGGAATAAGCCAATGGCATCTAATCCCTTTCATTTCGATACCCATGACCTACCCCGCCGTGCCGGAGAGATGCGTGAGTTCACTCTGGAAATCGATGACCACGAACCTTTGGGCTTTGACATTATTTCCATCGCCAAGGATGAACCCATCTATGTAGACCTTAAACTCGAGGCGGTAGCTGAAGGCGTTTTGGCCACAGCCACCATCGAGACCACCGCCGTTGGCGAATGCATCCGTTGCCTGGACCCAGTGGAATTGCCCATCGATCAGAGCTTTCAAGAGTTATTCGAGTACGAAATTGATTACCGCCAGAAGAAAAGCTCAAAAAAGCCGATCCCAGAGAGTGATGAAGAAGGCGAAGAGGTCCGCCAGATGGTGGGAGACATCATCGACTTGGAGCCTTCAATCCGGGATGCCGTTATTTTGGATCTCCCCATCCATCCACTCTGCGACCCCGATTGCCCTGGACTTTGCCCCGAGTGCGGGATTAAGTGGAGCCTGCTTCCGGAGGACCACGCCCATGCCACCCCGGATATTCGCTGGGCGGGGCTGGATGGCTGGAAAAGCAAGGACGCCTAACTCCGTTTTGTCATTGGACCAGTTATGGGGGATACTTCTCCTCTAGTCAGTGAGCGCTATTTAGGCGCCAAAATATTTATGAAGAGAAGGGCGCTCCCGTGCCAGTTCCAAAGCGAAAGATGTCCCGTTCTCGAACCCGTCATCGCCGTAGTTCATGGAAAACCACTCCTGCTGCCTTGGCCAACTGCCAGCAATGCCAACAACCAAAGTTGATGCATGTTGCTTGCCCAACCTGCGGTACTTACAACCGTCGTCAGGTTCTCGAGGTCTGATCTGTACTCTGGCCTGACCGAAGCTCTAGGCATCTCGGTTAAGGAAGATTTGCTTGAGCTTGCCTTCACACATCGCTCCTTTGCATATGAATCTGGTGGGCTGCCCACCAATGAACGCTTGGAATTTCTCGGCGATAGCGTCTTAGGACTGATTGTTACCGAAGAGGTCTACAAAGATTTTCCTGATTTAGATGAATCCAGACTCTCTCCACTTCGTTCTGGGGTAGTAAATATGCGAGCACTGGCACAAATTGCTCGATCATTAAATTTAGGCACTTACCTTCGCATTGGAAAAGGTGAAGAAAGTTCCGGCGGACGCGAGAAAAATTCACTCCTGGCCGATTGCCTTGAGGCGCTTATTGGCGCCATCTATTTAGAGCATGGTTTTGAAAAAACAAATGAGATCGTGCTTACCTGGGTTCGCCCGGTAATTCTTGCGGCACATAATCAGGGCATTGGTTTGGATGGAAAGACTGCATTGCAAGAATTGGCTGCGGCACGGGGATTATCTGCTCCCGAATACGAAATCTCCGAATCCGGACCAGATCATGACAAGAGTTTCATAGCTGCAGCCGTTCTCTCTGGCGAGAAGTTTCCGATTGGCGAAGGTAAAAGCAAAAGAGAAGCCGAGCAGATAGCGGCACGTTTAGCGTACGAAGCGCTCTATGCCCGAACTTCCTGAAGTTGAAACGGTTCGGTTAGGTTTAGCGAAAAGTATCGTTGGTCAAGTATTTAAAGTTCCCAGATTGCTCCATCCTCGTGGCTTGAACCCAAAATCTGAAGTGCCAGTTGCTGCGCTTGCAGGAGCCCAAATTTCATCCGTCCACCGTCGTGGAAAATTTCTCTGGATTCAAACGAATGAGCAACTCGCTCTCGTCGCCCACTTAGGCATGAGTGGACAGTTTCGAATTTCACAACCAGAGGCGCATATTCATAAACATTTGCGGGTTCTATTTCCGCTCTCGGATTTTCACCTTGGTTTTATAGATCAACGCACCTTCGGCTGGGTCAGCGTTGGCCAAGCTCATGGGGGCCAAGTGCCCGATCTGGTTTCCCACATTGCCTTGGATCCTTTCGACCCCAATTTCGCACCGAAGGAGGTAGTCAAGCGAATTCGAGCCAGCAATCGGGAGATAAAGAAGATTCTGCTGGACCAAGCCATAATTTCTGGAATTGGAAATATTTATGCCGATGAAAGCCTATGGTTGGCCCAAATAAATCCGCAGACGATAGCTAGCGCGCTTAGCCCCAAAAAAGTGGAGCGCCTCCTATCCCTTGCCACGCAGGTCATGGCTTCGGCTCTGGCGGTAGGTGGCACCTCCTTCGATGAGCTCTATGTGAACGTCAACGGAGAGAGTGGTTACTTTGAAAGGTCGCTCAATGTCTATGGTCGAGAAGGCCAACCTTGCCCTAGATGCTCTGGGCCAATAAGTCGAATTGCCTTTGCAAATCGGTCGACCCACTACTGTTTTTCCTGTCAAAAATAAGAATCCTGCCGCTCCTGCCCAAGAATCGGTCAAAGTTGGGCTCAGGGAAGGGTAGGTTTTCCTCGTGTATTTGAAGAGCATGACCCTCAAAGGCTTCAAATCCTTCGCCTCCGCCACCAGCTTGAATTTTGAGCCAGGGATTACTTGTGTGGTCGGACCGAATGGATCTGGAAAGAGCAACGTCGTAGACGCGCTCTCTTGGGTCATGGGCGAGCAAGGCGCCAAGAGCCTTCGCGGCGGCAAGATGGAAGATGTCATTTTCGCCGGTACTTCAGCCAGAGCGCCGTTGGGACGAGCCGAAGTCTCGGTCACCATCGATAACACCTCAGGCACGTTGCCCATCGATTACACGGAAGTCACCATCACCCGAATTTTGTTTCGAAATGGTTCCAGCGAATACCAAGTCAATGGTGAATCAGCGCGTTTGCTCGATATCCAAGAACTTCTCAGCGACAGCGGTATTGGTCGCGAAATGCACGTGATTGTTGGGCAGGGCCAATTGGATGCAATTTTGTTGGCCAACCCGGAAGAGCGTCGTGCCTTCATCGAAGAAGCTGCTGGAGTTCTCAAGCACCGCAAGCGAAAAGAGAAAGCGCTTCGAAAATTAGATTCTATGCAAGCAAATCTTGCTCGAATTCAGGATCTCACCGTAGAACTTCGACGCCAACTCAAGCCGTTAGGTAAGCAGGCAGAAGTTGCCCGCAAGGCATCCACCATCCAATCCGATGTCAGGGATTCCAAGCTTCGACTTCTTGCCGATGATTTGTTGCAACTTCGTGGCACGTTAGATGCTGAAGTAGCAGATGAAACCACCTTAAGGATTAGGCGAGATCAGGTTGAGGCCGCGCTAAACGCTTCTCGCGCTCGCGAAGAAGAGTTGGATGGGGTTTCCCTTGCCGAAAACCCACAATTGATCAACGCGCAGGAAAATTATTACAAATTAACAGCCCAACGAGAGAAATTTCGCGGCGTGCAAAATCTGGCCTCCGAGCGAGCCCGATTCCTTTCTGAAGAGAATGACGAAGCCAGAAGTAGTGGTCGCGATCCAGATTCCATGGAAGCAGAAGCAAAGGTCCTGCGCGAACAAGAAGTGGCAATGGATAAAGATCTTGCCGAAGCTAAAGGTGGCTTGAAATCAGTCTCGGATGAATTACACCAATTGGAAAGCCAATTGGCCTTGGAAGAAAATCGAGTCTCTGCAGCTCTTCGAGCTATCGCTGACCAACGCGAAGGTACGGCGCGACAAGAAGGTCACATCAACGGACTTCGATCTCGAATTGATGCAACGGATGCGGAAATTTCTCGTCTGACTAAGTCTGGCGATGATGCCAACTTCCGATTGAAGAAATTCCAGGAAGAATTTGCATTACTGGAAACTGAAATTGCTGGGTTAGATGCCAGCGAGCCAGATTTAGATTCGCAATTTGAGGCAGCGAAAGCGCAATTAGATATCGCTCAATCCGAATATGCCGCGCTCCAAGAAAATGTCCAAGTACTTGAACGAAATCGTTCCGGGTTAGAGGCGCGACTTTCTGCACTGAAAGAGAGCTTGGTACATCGCGACGGCTCCAATGCAGTTCTTTCAGGTAGAGGCGGAGTCCGAGTCCGAGGCCGTCTTGCTTCATTGATCTCAGTGGTGGATGGGTGGGAAGCAGCAGTTGCAGCAGCCTTGGGGCCACTTGCCGATTCAATCGTCGTCGAAGATTTACATTCTGCCGTAGCGGCGTTGACCTTGCTCAAGAGTGAAAATGCCGGTCAGTCAGAGTTATTAGTTATCGATCATTCACAAGCAGAGCCAACCCAACAGGCGCTTCCAGCCGGATTAGTTTCGCTCTCCTCGCTGATTACCTCACCTGATATTGCAAATATCGTCGCTCAACTATTTTCCGGTTTTGTAGCAGTTGAGGATTTGAAAGCGGCCGAAAGCGCTCTCGCTCAGGACAAATCTTTAGTCGCAGTTACTCGAGATGGCGATGTTGTTAGCCGGGTTCGGGTTCGCGGGGGATCGGCGCAACAGAATTCTGCAATCGAGATAAGCGCCTTGCTGGAAAAGACTGATTCCGAACTCAATAAAGTTATTGCCTCATCCGAACAGATCAAATTTGAACTAGTTCGTTCTCAAGAGAATCTGGCAGCAAAGAAGAACGAGTACGAAGATCGGTTAGCGCGACTTAATGAGTCCGATGCAAAGATGTCTGGTCTTGCCGAACAAATGGCTGTTGCTGGTCAGAATGTAAAAAGTGCCCAAGCCGAAGTTGAACGATCAGCTGCTTCGCTTCTGGAAGCGTCTCACCAACGAGCATCCGATGAACAAGATCTGGAAGCGGCCCTTGGGCAGTTCGAATCGCAGCAAGATCCCCAGGAGCCGGATTTAACGCATCTAGAAGATTTGAGATCTCAGGTTTCGTCCTCCCGTTCTGGTGAAGTAGAAGCACGATTGCACCTTCGAACCCAAGAAGAGCGACTTACCGCTCTAGGCCAACGAGCCCTTGCACTTGAAATTAGCGCGAAGAACGAACGCGAATCAGCCTCAAAAGCAATCATTAGAAGAGAGCAGCGCGCCCTTGCTTCGGTAACAGCTCAGGCCGTGGCCGATGCCGCTTACGAAGCATTAATTCAAATAGAAACTTCAATTGCCAAAGCGGCTGCTGAGCGCGAACGACTCGAGCTTGCCCGTTCTGAGCGAGAAGGTGAACTTCTGGCCATACGAGTTCAAAGTCGCGAACTCTCAACCGAATTGGATCAACTCACCTCCAGTGTTCACCGCGATGAAATCGCTCGCGCCGAGCAACGAATGCGGATAGAACAATTGGAAGATCGCGCTGTTGAAGAACTAGGCGTAGATGTAGCCACACTTCTTGGTGAATACGGTCCGACCAATGATGTTCCTACCTTTGTTGAGAATGAGGCCGGCGAATTTGTGCCTGGGGACCTAATTCCGTATCGCCGCGAGCAGCAAGAGAAGCGATTGGTTCAAGCCGAACGCTCCTTGGCAATGTTAGGCAAAATTAACCCACTTGCCCTGGAGGAGTACACCGCGCTAGAAGAACGGTTGCGTTATCTGGCCGAGCAACTCGAAGATTTGAAGAAGACCAGAAAAGACTTGTTGGAAATTGTCAAAGAGGTAGATGAGAAAGTTCAGCAAATTTTCCACGAGGCCTTCCTTGATACCGCTCGCGAATTTGAAACGATTTTTGCTCGGCTCTTCCCAGGTGGAGATGGCCGACTTATTTTGACCAATCCCGATGACATCATGAATACCGGCGTGGATGTTGAAGCACGACCTCCTGGGAAGCGAATCAAGCGTCTCTCGTTGCTCTCTGGTGGCGAAAAATCATTGGTGGCTGTTGCGCTTCTCGTGGCGATCTTCAAAGCGCGTCCAAGTCCGTTCTACGTAATGGATGAAGTGGAAGCAGCCTTGGACGACACAAACCTTGGTCGACTCTTGGGAGTCTTCGAAGAATTGCGTGAGAAATCTCAGTTGATCATCATCACGCACCAAAAACGCACCATGGAAATTGCAGATGCTCTTTACGGAGTAACGATGCGCGGCGATGGTGTCAGCGAAGTAATTTCTCAAAGGCTGCGCGAAGCCGAAAACAATTCCTAACCGGTATTGTCATGGCGCTATTTAGTAAGTTATTTTCCAAATTACGTTCAGGTTCGATCTCCGAGCAAGACTGGGATGAAATTGAACGCGCTCTCATTGAATCAGATTTAGGCGCAGCAGCTGCAGCGGAAGTAGTCGCGACAGCAAAGCGAAATCGTGGATCAGATAGTCAAGCGGAAGTAATCGCGATTTTAACCTCGTGGTTGAGTTCTACGACAAGAACATTGAACCTGGCTACGGACCGAACAACGACGATTTTGGTGGTTGGCGTTAATGGAACCGGAAAGACTACTTCGGTAGCAAAGTTGGCCAACTTCTTAACGAAGAGTGGAAAAACTGTAAGCGTTGCTGCTGCCGATACTTTCCGAGCCGGCGCCATCGATCAATTGCAAACATGGGGTACCCGATTGGGTATTCCGGTTATCGCAGGTGCCGCACAGGCAGATCCAGCATCGGTAGCCTTTGATGCCATTTCACAGGCACAAAAATCTGGGGTAGAGATTTTGATTGTGGATACCGCCGGTCGTCTGCATACCAAGTCAGGACTGATGGATGAATTAGGCAAGATTCGTCGAGTCATTGAGAAGAGCTCTCCAGTTGATGAGGTCTTATTAGTAGTCGATGCCACTACTGGCCAAAATGGCATAGCCCAAAGCAAGGTATTTGCCGAAAGCGTGAATGTCACCGGGTTGATTGTGACCAAGATGGATGGCTCGGCAAGCGGTGGGATCGCGCTGGCTATAGAGCGTCAGACTGGCCTACCCATTAAATTCGTGGGATATGGGGAAGGTGCTACAGACCTTCGCCCCTTCGACGCCGCGACATATATTGAAGGGCTCGTCAGCTAAATCCGACAAAAGGGATTCTTAACCTGATTGAAACAATTCTGCGCCAAGCGTCACCTCTGTGAAACGAAACTGAGCCCTCCTTGTAACGATTAGCGGTCATTATTCGATCCTCTCAACGTCGAGATCGATGGATCTATACCTACATTTTCGTTTGGGGCACTTATGCATTTTGATACTGGAGATACTGCCTGGATCTTGGTAGCGGCCGCTCTGGTTTTGCTCATGACTCCTGGTCTTGCATTCTTTTACGGCGGAATGGTTCGCGGAAAGAATGTTCTTGGAATGTTGGCTCAAAACTTTGTAACTATGGGAATCGTTTCGGTTCTATGGATTACCGGAGTTTATAGTTTGGCATTTAGCGGCAAGGGAAAGTTGATTGGTGACCTTCACCAATTCGGTTTGAATCACATTTGGCAACAAGCCACTGGATTCGAAGCGCTAACGATTCCTCCACTTGTATTTTGCGCATTTCAATTGATGTTCGCAATCATTACTCCAGCTTTGATTACTGGTGGCTCGGCCGATCGCATGAAATTTAGTGCTTGGGTTGTTTTCTCCGCCGTCTGGCTAGTAATCGTTTATGCACCAGTTGCACACTGGGTCTTCTCCCCATCCGGTTGGTTATTTAAATTAGGTGCACTTGATTTTGCTGGCGGAACCGTCGTTCACGCCAATGCAGGAGCTGCGGCTCTGGCTCTCGTTCTGGTTCTTGGAAAGCGCAAAGGCTGGCCAAAAGAGCGTATGCGTCCACACAATGTGCCGTTCGTACTTCTAGGCGCAGGATTGCTCTGGTTTGGTTGGTTCGGTTTCAACGCTGGATCGGCGCTTGGCGCAAACACACTTTCGGCATTCGCCTTTGTTAATACCAACACCGCAACTGGTGCTGCGCTATTGGCTTGGATATTGACCGAGAAAATTCGTGATGGCCATGCAACAACGCTTGGGGCAGCATCTGGTGCGGTAGCAGGGCTTGTGGCCATCACACCTGCTTGCGGTTTTGTAAGTCCAATGGGATCCATCGCTATTGGAATTGCGGCCGGTGTCATTTGCTGTCTAGCGACTGGCTTGAAGAACAAGTTCAAATTCGATGATGCTCTTGATGTTGTTGGCGTCCACCTTATCGGTGGCATCTTGGGAGCCCTTCTTATTGGCTTCCTCGGAACCAAAATGACAAACAGCGCGGGCGCAAACGGCGTCTTCTACGGTGGTGGATGGACTCTCTTGGGTCATCAAACCGTTGCCGTCGCTGCAGTCGTTGCCTACTCATTTATTGTTACCTACATCTTGGCAAAGATATTGGACAAGGTCATGGGACTTCGTATTTCCGAAGAAGATGAAGTTGCTGGTCTGGATCTTTCGATTCACGCCGAAACTGCCTACGAGAATTCATCGTTTAGCGATGGATCTCGATTCCTATCCTCATCCCACCAGTCTGCGAATTAAGGGGAGCCATGAAACTAATTACAGCAATCATCAAGCCATTTAAGCTCGATGATATTAAGAGCGCCTTGCAGGCATACGGAATAACCGGAATGACGGTTTCGGAGGCCAGCGGATTTGGTCGTCAACGTGGACACACCGAGGTTTATCGCGGTGCTGAATACACCGTAGATCTAGTTCCTAAAGTGCGTCTAGAAGTTTTGGTGGATTCACCAGAAGCCGAAGCAGTTATCGATCTCATCGTAAAGGCCGCTTCGACTGGTTCTATCGGTGATGGAAAAGTTTGGTCTACCCCCGTAGATCAAGTCGTCCGGGTTCGCACGGGCGAAAGAGGTTCTGACGCAATTTAATTATTGCAACAGGTCCACAGTACGACAGTAAACGGTTGCTTAACTTCCTCACCTTGAGGGGTTTTCTAAGGTGGGGAAGTTAGGCTTTTCTTATGGGTACTAGAGAAAGACGTGAGCGTTCCGATGAAGCCGATCGAGCTTTGGGCGCATCTTTTTCTAGCCTTATTACAACGCTTCATAAATCTGAAAGTTCCATTGCACTTGCCGCTGTTGGTGGATATGGTCGCGGCGAGTTAGCGCCTGGCTCGGATTTAGATCTACTTATTTTGCACGATGGTTCGTTGGGTACCGAAAAACTTTCAGAATTTGTTAATGCATTTCTTTACCCACTGTGGAGCGGTCCACGACTCATTGACCACTCGGTGCGTACTCGCGCAGAAACCAGAGAAACTGCGCAAGCAGATATCAAAGTTGCCATGGGGCTTTTGGATATTCGCTTTGTTGCGGGAAATCCGGATCTTGTCGATATCGTAAACAATGATGCGCAAGAAGATTGGCGCAGAAACTTCAATAAGAATTTTCCTGCTCTGGTGAAATCGGTACAAGAAAGAGCGGCTAGATCTGGCGAACTCGCATTTCTCTTGGAACCTGAATTAAAGGAGTCTCGAGGTGGTTTGCGGGATATCAATGCGATTCGCGCCATTTCTAGAGTTGGTTTGGTTCCGGTCGCGTTAGAGCGATTAGCGTCAGCGGAAGCGTTGCTTGCAAATGTTCGCGATGCGTTACACGCCGTTACTGGTAGAAATCGTGATCAACTCCTGCTAACTGAGCAAGACAAAGTAGCCAGAGAGTTAGAGATAGTCGATGCCGATGTCTTAATGCTGGAAGTAGCAAAAGCGGCCCGGGCCGTTGATTACGTCATGGACTTAACCATCCATCGAATTGAAAATACCAAGAAGAAATCACTCTTTCGGAAGAAGCCAAATTTAGCTATCTCTGAAGGAATAGAGGTTGAAAATGAAGAAGTCAGCCTCGTTTCAGGTAGCGGTTCATTTTCAGATCCGACTTTTGGATTGCGTGCCGCCGCAGCTGCGGCCCAGCGCGGTCTACCACTGTCCGTAGATGCATGCTTGGAGTTGGCGCAGAACTTTCAACCGCTAAACACCCCGTGGCCAAGACAAGCTAGAGAAGATTTGGTCTCTCTCTTGGGGGCAGGCGCGGCCATGATTCGCGTATGGGAGGCTTTGGATCAAGAGGGCATTATCGAGAAATGGATTCCCGAGTGGAGCCATGTGCGCTTCCTTCCACAGCGAAATGTCTTGCATCGCCACACCGTAGATCGCCACATGTTGGAAACAGCGGTCAGGGCAACTCATCTCCTGCGAACTGTTCACCGACCAGATTTACTTTTGGTAGCGGCTGCCTTTCATGACATAGGCAAGGGTTTTGTCGATCTTGATCATTCAGAATATGGCGAAGTACTGATTAAACCTCTTGCATTGAGAATGGGTTTCCCGGAGATTGATGCGGATACCCTGGCACTACTGGTTCGACATCATCTCTTGCTCTCCTCGGTTGCAACTCGACGCGACTTGGATGATCCACAAACTATTGCTTCAGTGACCTCGATAGTGAACGATCCCGCAGTTTTGGAGTTGTTGCATGCGCTGAGTATTGCTGACGGTGAAGCCACCGGTCGTACCGCTTGGAGTGACTGGAAGGCCCGATTAGTTGCCGATTTAGTTAAACGTTGTCTTTCGGCAATGTCTGGATTCACCCCACCGGCGCAATTGCAGCTCACCCCCGAGCAAGAATTGCGATGTCAAGAAGGTGTTCTTTGGACCAATATCACCAAGCAGGAAAATACCTATGAAATTGAGATTATCTCTCCAGACCAAGTTGGTTTGCTCTCTATGGTGGCTGGCGTACTGAGTATTTCCAGAATGGATGTTCGATCCGCACGAACTCGATCCCATGGGGATTTTGCAGTGATGAAGTGGATTATTGCATTGGATGTGAATGCAGAACCGCCCACCAATGAGAAGTTACAAGAACTTCTCAAACGAGCCTTTACTGGGGATATTGACCTCTCCAGTCGTATCGATGAACGAATTCGCAATTACCGAAAATTTCCTGGCATTCCGGTTGCACCTCCCATCGCCCGAGCCAGCAACGATTTTGCAACCAATGCAACGGTCTTAGAAGTCCGCATGCATGACCGTCCCGGTGTTCTTTATGCGGTCGCAAAGGCGGTAACGAGATTTGGTGTGGATATCCGTGCTGCGATCGTCGCTACTTTAGGAGCGGAAGCATTTGACACCTTGTACCTTACCGATCTCAGCGGAAATGCATTGTCCGAAGAGCGCACGGTTTTGCTGGCTAACCAGGTTGAGAACCTCCTACTGACCCAATAGTAGGATTGCTTCATGTTTGATTCGCTCTCCGTAAAATTCTCCAGCGCCTTCTCCTCCCTTCGGAAAAAGGGGCGGTTAAAGGCTGAAGACCTTAATGAGATTTGTGATGAGATCCGAGTCGCCTTGTTGGATTCAGATGTCTCCTTAGATGTTGCTGAAGAATTCATCTCCAAAATTCGAACTAGATCGCTAGAAGTACTGCCCGATATCAACAAGGGAATCAACCCTTCTCAACAAATCTTTGAGATCATTAACGAAGAATTAATTGAAATCTTAGGCGGCAATGCTCGCCGAATCCGATTCGCTAAGAACCCGCCGACGGTAATCCTGTTAACAGGTTTGCAAGGTGCAGGTAAAACTTCTTTGGCTGGAAAATTGGCGAAGTACTTAAAGGATCAGGGAAATACGCCGATCTTGGTGGCCTCGGATTTGCAGCGACCAAATGCCGTTACCCAATTGCAAATTGTGGGGGAGTCGATCGGAGTTCCAGTTTTTGCACCTTCGCCAGGTAATGGTGTTGGAGATCCCATCGAAGTAGCGCGCGCTGGCGTGAAGTTCGCCAAAGAGAAAATGCACAATATGGTGATCGTGGATACCGCCGGTCGCTTAGGCGTTGATCTGGAGTTGATGAAGCAAGCTAAATCTATTCGCGATGCCATTAATCCTCAGGAAGTTCTTTTCGTAGTCGATGCCATGATCGGCCAAGATGCTGTTGTCACTGCAAAAGCATTTATGGAGGGCGTTGGTTTCGATGCCGTTGTTTTGACGAAACTAGACGGCGACGCCCGCGGCGGCGCGGCTCTTTCGATTGCGAAGGCCACTGGTCGTCCCATTATGTTCGCGGCAACGGGTGAAAAAGTTGAAGACTTCGATCTCTTCTACCCCGACCGGATGGCATCTCGCATTTTGGGCATGGGCGATGTTCAAACGCTAGCCGAACAAGCCAAGAAGGCCTTTGATTCGGAGACATCATCCAAACTGGAAACTAAGTTTGCCTCTGGTGAAGATTTCACCCTCGATGATTTCTTGGATCAACTCCAAGCCATGAAAAAAATGGGTTCAATGACAAAGATGTTGGGGATGCTTCCCGGTATGAATTCTTCAGCGATGAAGAAGCAACTGGAGAATTTTGATGAGGGGGAACTGGTGCGAACCCAAGCGATCGTTCAATCCATGACTCCGGCAGAACGAAATGACCCCAAGATTCTCAATGGAAGTCGCCGAGCCAGAATCGCGCTAGGAAGTGGAAGGGCAGTTTCGGAGATTAACTCCTTAGTGGATCGATTTTCCCAAGCCCAAAAGATGATGAAACAGTTGCGAAACTCTGGCGGGCGCGGGCTCCCGGCCGGGATGGGTCTTCCTTCAGGTATGGCTCTTCCTGGTGGAATGGGCCAAGGCATGGGCTTTCCCAGCGGTAAATCGAGCGGAAATATGCCACCAAAGAAGAAGTCCAAATCCGGCAACCCAGCCAAGCGAGCTGCCGAAGGAGCCTAGAAAAGGTTCTGGATTTGGGATTGGCAGGCGGAGATGGCAGGATTAGCACCCTGCAATGGGGCCCTCTACCCCCGTGCACACTCGTCAACAATGGATAGATCAGTTCCGACGCTCCCACTGTCGGTTTCTTGGTTCAATCCGACTAACTCAAGGAGAACGCCTTCGTGGCCGTAAAAATTAAGCTTATGCGTCTTGGAAAAATTCGCACCCCGCATTACCGAATTGTCGTAGCCGACTCCCGCACCGCTCGTAATGGTCGAGCCATCGAAGAGATCGGTCGCTATTCTCCAGGATCAGAACCTTCCCTCATTGAGGTCAACTCTGATCGTGCGCAATATTGGCTTGGCGTTGGCGCACAGCCAACTGAGGCGGTAGAGGTCTTGCTAAAGGTGACTGGCGATTGGCAGAAAGCTAAGGGTCTTCCTGGAACTGAGGGAACACTTCGAGTCGCTGCTGAAAAGCCACACAAGCGAATTGCATACGAACTTGCAGTTAAAGAATCTATGGATGAGCCTAAAGAAGGCGCAACCACGCTAAAGAAGAAGGCCGCTGAAAAATTGGCCGCAAAGAATGCGCCAGTAGTTGAAGAAGTTGCAGCGCCAGTAGTTGAAGAAGTGGTCGCAGAGGCAGTTGCTGAAGTTACCGAAGCTCCTTCTGAAAGTGCAGCCGAATAACAATGATCGACGAAGCTCTAGAACATTTAGTGAAGGGCATTGTCGATAATCCCGATGATGTTGTAATCACTGAAAAGAATCATCGTCGTGGGACTACCCTAGAAGTTCGGGTACATCCAGATGACATCGGTAAGGTCATCGGTCGAAATGGCCGTACTGCACGAGCACTACGAACTGTTGTAAGTGCAATTGCAGGTAGGTCAATCCGCGTCGACCTCATCGAGGCTGACGAGGCCAGGTAGTAATGCTCCTGACTGTCGGCCGCATAGGTCGGGCACATGGAGTTTTAGGTGAGGCAACCATTGAGGTCCGCACCGATCTTCCGGAAGAGCGTTTCTTTGCTGGGTCTGTCCTTGTGACAGATCCAGTTTTCCATGGGCCGCTAACGATCAAATCAGTGCGAAATCACAATGGCACTTTGCTTTTGGGCTTTGAAGGCATCACCGATCGAAACGGCGTAGAAAAACTTCGAGATACCATTCTTAAAGCCGAGGTGGATATTGAAGCTGATGCCTTGGACGAAGATGATTTTCATGTCTTGCAACTTATAGATTGCGTTGTGGTTACCGAGTCTGGTGAGAAAATTGGAATCGTTACTGAAGTAATCCCGCTTCCGGGGCAAGACTTATTAGCGGTCACCGGTCCATCTGGAGAAATACTTTTCCCATTTGTGCGCGAGATTGTCCCAATCGTTGATATTAAAAATAAATTAATCACAGTGATCCCACCTGAAGGACTTATTGATGTCCCGCAATAATCGCTTCGATGTAATCACGATTTTCCCTGATTATCTGACCCCAATCACTATTTCCCTCATGGGTAAAGCGGTACAGGCTGGCTTGGTTGATATTTCGGTCCAAGATTTACGTGAATATGCGACCAATATTCACAGGAGCGTTGATGACACCCCTTATGGTGGGGGTGCTGGCATGGTCATGTCCCCACAACCTTGGGGCGAAGCGATCGATGCTGTTGCAGATCGCGATGGCGCGCCACTTCATGACCTTATAGTTTTAACACCAGCAGGTGAAAAGTTTTCACAGAAGTTGGCTGAAGAGTTGGTTAATTGTGAGCATCTGATCTTTGCATGTGGTCGATATGAGGGCATCGATCACCGAGTCACCGAGCACTACCAATCGCGAAGTGATTTTCGAGTTAGAGAAATATCCATAGGTGATTATGTTTTAGGTGGCGGTGAAGTTGCAACGCTGGTAATCCTTGAAGCGGTGATTCGCCTCATTCCTGGAGTCTTGGGCAACCCGGACTCGTTACGCGAAGAGTCTCACTCCATGGATGACTCACTAGTTGAATACCCTAATTTCACAAAACCTGCACTCTGGCGCGATCTTGCGGTTCCTGAGGTTCTCATGTCAGGTAATCACGCTGCTATTGCGAAATGGCGCCTAGATCAGGCGGTAAAACGAACCAATCGTATTCAGCAGCAAACTGGCGAGTAACCCGTAGTCGTGAGGTAAGTTGTCCACCTAGATTTGAGTTGAAGAAAGGTTGTGAGATGTCAGGTAGCGAAACTGTTCAGTCTCGTTTAATCCGAGAGCTCGAGCCGGTTGCTGCCGTTGAGTTAGAACGACATTTGAGCACAACTAAAGATTGGTATCCCCATGAATATGTTCCATGGAGCGAGGGCAGAAATTTCCCTGGCCCACTCAACGGCGATGCGTGGGAAGCGAAAGATTCGAAACTAACTCCAATTGCACAAGATTCCTTAGTTCTCAATCTCCTTACCGAAGATAACTTGCCTAGCTATCACACCGAAATTGCTCTCTCCATGGGTCGAGATGGCGCTTGGAATACCTGGATTAATCGATGGACCGCAGAAGAAGCCAGACACAGCATCGTGATCCGTGACTACTTGATGGCGACCAGAGGTGTGGACCCCAACGAATTAGAAGATCTTCGGATGGCCCACATGCAGGTGGGATATGAGACTCCCTATGTGAACGATATGTTGCACACAGTCTCTTATGTCACTTTCCAAGAGTTGGCGACCAGAATTTCCCATCGCAATACTGGCAAGATTTCAAATGATGATATCGCTGAAGGAATGTTGGCGCGCGTTGCGCTGGATGAAAATCTTCACATGCTTTTTTACCGCAATTTGCTAGCTGGTGCGTTGAAGTTAGAACCCAATGCCGCGATGCGCGCGATTACCGATGTAGTCACCAATTTCAAGATGCCAGGTGCGGGCATGCCCGGTTGGGGCCGTAAGTCAGTTCAAATCGCCCTTGCTGGAATCTATGACCTGCAATTGCATTTGGAAGATGTCGTCAATCCAGTCTTGCGTGCATGGGATATCTGGAATTTGGAGACTTTGACCGGCGATGGTGAGGCAGCCCGCGATGAATTAGCGCTCTGGATTAACCAAGCTCAGGCCGATGTAGCCACCTTCACTGAAAAGCGAGAGAACCACTTCGATCGACTAATTGCCCGAGGCCAGGAGCCAATTCGCCTTCAAAACTAGGGCTTATCTTGGAATAGGTGCTAGCCCCATGATTTCTGCCCACTTTTGGCGGGAATAAGCCCGACACGCCGAGCGTTAATTAGGCATTACCCAGGTTAATAGGGGATTATCCGCCCCGATACCGAAGTTTTATAACGCTTTCCCAATTGGGATTTTGTTAATAATTGAAGGACGAATGAAGGAGGTGCCATGGCAACCGATTACGACACCCCGAGAAAAACGGATGAAGAACTTCATGAGGAGTCGCTAGAAGAGTTAAAAGCACGACGTGCGGACGCTCAGTCTGGCCAGGTAGATATTGATGAAGAAGATGCAGCCGAAAATCTGGAACTTCCCGGCGCAGATCTATCAGGCGAAGAACTCACCGTACGAGTTGTACCAAAACAAAGTGATGAATTCACCTGCTCGCGATGCTTCTTAGTACATCACATCACTCAACTCGCCCGTGGCGAAGGGCCAAAGTCAGTCTGCAAAGATTGCGAATAGCGCACCAAGTTAAGTAATTAATTACTGTGAAAGAGGGCCTGCGAAAATGCAGTGCCCTTTTTTGTGCTTATTAACCAATATGGCGTGGGGTCCCGATCATCTTGAAGAATGAGCCGCGCCCCCGAGTTCACCCAAAATCTGATCTCTAAATATGCCGCTGGGTCTAATTGCGCCCCTCGGGCAATTGCCATTTCTTTCTGATCTAAAAGCACGACTTGTCGAATAAAACTCTTTTCAATCTTCGCTCGACCAATTCGTAGATGAGTCTCATCTATCGATATTTTCAGCGCGCTGGATACTGAAGTAATGGCCAGGAGAATAATCTGAGCCAACATCGCCCATAAGGCTGGGGCTATTCCAAAGGCGGCCCAAATCGAAAGGGAGAGCGAGGCTGCCAAAAATAAGAGGAATCCCCATAACCAGATCGGCCAACGGATAACTTCAGTAAAGGTCACAGGGCTTAAGTTACTTCATCGCTGGAAGAGTATTACCCTTGCCTCATGGCACGTATTCCCAGCACCACTCCGCCGGAAGGCGCACAGATACCGCCGCGCCACGCCAAGGCCCCTGAATCTGGATCTCGAATCCCATCCCATTTTGGCCATTGCTTTGGTTGCGGTGAGCTCCACCCAACTGGCCTTCATTTAGTGGCGCACGTCGGGCAAGCTCAAGACATCACCGCGGTCTTTACCGTTACCGAAAATCATCAAGGAGCACCTGGTCTGGCTCATGGCGGGCTGCTCTCGCTGGCCTTTGATGAAGCGCTGGGTAAATTGATGTGGCTGATTCGCTCGCCAGCGGTCACGGCCAGATTAGAAACTGATTTCATATTGCCAGTTCCAATGGGTACGGAGTTGCACATCTCCGCACAGATCACGGGGCAGGTTAATCGCAAGGTGTACACCAGCGCTGTAGGTCGCTTGGGGAGTGTGGAAGGTCCAATAGCAGTCAGGGCATCGGCGCTATTTATTATTGTCCCCATGAAGCACTTTATGGATAACGCTCCGAAGGCATATCTAGAACACGTGACCGCGCATCCGGAGTTGCTCGCCTTCGTCGATCCTGACTTTGAAATAAATCCTTAATGGTGCAGATCCTCATAACTCGGGTGGATGAATCAATTCCGCTTCCTGTATATGCAAAAGCAGGAGATGCCGGAGCGGATCTAACAACTCGCATTGACTTCACCTTGATGCCTGGTGAGCGAGCGCTAATACCAACTGGGTTGGCAATTGCGATGCCAGATGGTTACGCCGCATTTGTGCATCCTCGTTCCGGGCTTGCTATAAAACATGGAGTTTCCATGGTCAACACTCCAGGGACGGTCGATGCCGGATTTCGCGGCGAGCTCCAGGTGATCCTCATCAACCATGATTTGACTGAAGCAACATCATTTCGAAAAGGCGATCGCATCGCACAATTAGTTATTCAAAAAGTTGAAAAGGCCACATTTGTTGAGGTCGAATACTTGCCAGGATCCGGACGCGGTGAAGGTGGTTTCGGATCGACGGGACGGAGTTCATGAGTTACGAAGGACACCACGAAGATAAAGCCAAAATACTTCAGGCTCTAGGCGGCACCAGAGGGCTTATCGATTCAGGCTTGCCATCATTACTTTTTCTTGTTGCCTTCAACATCACTCATAACGTCAATCAATCTTCGATCGCCGCGCTGATCCTTTCAGCGCTATTGACCTTGATGAGGTTGGTGAAACGCGAGACGTTGCAACATGCGATTAGTGGCATCGTTGGCATTGGGATTTGCGCCTTGCTCTCTCGGCACACGGGTAAAGCGGCAGATTTTTATCTGCCCGGATTGATTACTAATGCCGTTTATGGCCTCATCTATAGCGCCCTCAATCTGGCTGGCTGGCCACTCTTGGGATTGATGCTTGGACCGCTATTGGGTGAAAACCTCACCTGGCGTAATGACCCAATTCGAAAGCGTGCCTATGTTCGAGCTGGTTGGCTCTGGGTTGGTCTTTTTATCTCGCGACTCATCGTGCAATATCCCTTGTATAAAGCTGGAAACATAAATGTATTAGGTACGGCACGACTGATTATGGGGTATCCATTGTTCTTGGCGGCAGGGTGGGGAAGTTGGGTGATTCTACGAAAAGTTCCCACAACAAAAATTATCGAGCCGAACCAGGAAGATTAAATAAAGCAGGCTTTTATTTTCGCTTCGGCATCGGAAGTTGCCACGAAAAGTAATTCATCGCCGGCAGCAAAAGCATCATGAGGTAACGGGGCTTTTACTTGCCCATCACGAACAATTGCAGCTAGGGAAGCACCTTCGGGAATGAGAACTTCTTGCACTGTTTTGCCGATGCAGCTAACTCCGTCGGGAAGTGTGATCTCAACAAGGTTTGCTTCGCCGCGGCGCAGCGAGAAGAGACGAACTAGATCGCCGACACTTACCGCTTCTTCAACCAAAGCCGAAATAATCCGAGGCGTAGATACCGCTACATCAACGCCCCATGAAGTATCAAAAAGCCATTCATTCTTAGGATGATTGACTCGTGCAACTACTCGTGGAACTCCATATTCACTCTTTGCTAGCAATGAAGCGACAAGATTCACCTTGTCATCTCCGGTCGCAGCAATCATGACCTGACAAGTATCTAATTTCGCATTATCTAAAGAGGTAATCTCGCAAGCATCGGCCATCAACCACTCTGCCGTGGGAACGCTTTCCATCTTCAGCGCTTTGGGATCTCGATCAATCAGAAGAACGTGGTGACCATTTTCCAGGAGTTCGGCGGCGATAGCTCTGCCGACATTTCCAGCACCGGCAATGGCAATTCTCATTTAGTTATCCTCCGGAGATTTCGCCAAGGCAAGTTCAACATTGGCTACATCTGATTCGGCGACTACGACGTGAACTAGATCGCCTTCTTGTAGCACGGTGTGTTCATTGGGAATCAAACCTTCGCCCAGTCGAGTAATAAAGGCGACTCGGGCTGGGGTAGAGGTTTCAATTAAATGAGCAGGTTGTCCGTACCAATCCGAGTGGATGTGGACTTCGCACAACTGAATGACTCCGCTCGCATCGCGCCATTCGGAACGACTTCCTTGCGGGGCCAGCCTTCTCATAATTTGGTCTGTGGTCCATAAAACGGTTGCCACTGTAGGAATTCCTAACCGTTGATAAATTTCAGCGCGAGCGGGGTCATAAATTCTGGCGACAACATTGGCCACGCCATAGGTTTCCCGGGCGACTCGTGCCGCCAAAATATTGGAATTGTCACCGTTGGAGACCGCCGCAAAGGCGTCGGCATGTTCAATTCCTGCTTCTAGGAGGGTATCTCGATCAAAGCCAACGCCTGCCACAGTGCGACCGTTGAAATCGGCCCCAAGACGACGAAAGGCTTCTCGATTTTGGTCGATAACCGCGACGGTGTGGCCGGCAGCCTCCAGATCTCTTGCAAGACCAGAGCCGACTCGACCGCAACCCATAATGACTACGTGCACGAGGGAGAACTTACACCCTTAGGCTAGCGACCATGGAACCAAATGATGCAGTAGCACCAGAAAATCCCAACGAAATCAGCCTGCCGAAAAAAGAGAATCGGCTCAAAGTTGGCGATGTGGTTATCGTTGAAATCGGTCCGGTGGCACATGGTGGACATTTCATCGCAAGGTATGAGGGGCAGGTCATTTTTGTTCGCCACGGAATCACCGGAGAGAAAGCCAAAGTGGAGATCACGGCCGTAGCCTCAAAAATCGTGCGTGGCGACGCAATTGAAATTTTGGAAGCATCGAGCAAGCGAGTAGTTCCACCTTGCCATTTCTCTGGGCCAAGCGGTTGCGGCGGATGCGATTTTCAACATATCGAAATTGGTTACCAGCGCGAACTCAAAGCGAGCATCATTGCCGAGCAATTTGCCAGAATCGCCAAAGTGGAATGTGCACCAATTGTCGAAGGCGTCTACCCAGAGTCGGGGTTGGATTGGCGGACGCGAATGGATTTCGCAATTTCGCCATCTGGAGCGCTGGGCTTATATGCATCGCGAAGTAATGATGTTGTAGCGATTGATGATTGCCTGATCGCAGTTGAGGAGATGAATATTCCAGCCCTTTCCGCTCGAAAGTGGAGCGGAGATCAGCGCGTTGAAGCGGCCGTTTCCAGTTCGGGGGAGGTCAACATCTCCAGAGGCGGACGAAGCATTTCTGGACCAACTCAACTCCACGAAGTTGTAGGTGCCCACACTTTTGAAATTTCACCGCAAGCTTTTTGGCAGAGCCACAAGTCAGCTCCCGAAACTTTGGTTGCAGCAGCTGTCTCTGAGTTAGATTTACAATACGGAGATCACGTCTGTGACCTATACGGCGGCGCAGGACTTTTTTCCGCTGAAATTGCTCGCATCGTGGGTTCATCAGGAAAAGTTCATTTGATCGAATCTGACAAGCGGGCCATCGCCAGCGCCAATCGGATCTTTGCCGATCGAAAGAATGTTCACATTCATGAAGGCACCGTGGAATCTCAACTTCCCAAGCTTTCCCGCGTTGACGTCATTTTGCTGGATCCGCCACGGACTGGAGCCGGTGAGATGGTGGTCACATCGATTCTGCGCCACAAGCCGCGAACGATTGTTTATGTCTCGTGTGACCCAGCCTCAATGGCTCGAGATTCTAAGTTCTTCGTGGATGCCGGATACCAAATGGACCACATAGTGGGATTCGACCTCTTTCCTATGACTCAGCACGTTGAAACGGTGGCCAAATTTAGTCGTCAAAAGTAAGAGTGGCTAAGATTGGGCTATACCCTTAAAAAATGCAGAGGCGGATGAGAATCGAATATGAGCGCTAGCAAAAATTCCTTTAACGCAAAGAGCACATTAGAAGTATCCGGCAAAAGTTACGAAATTTTTGATATTTCTGGTTTGGAAGGAAGTCAGACACTTCCGTTTAGTTTAAAAGTCTTATTGGAAAATTTAGTTCGCACCGAAGATGGCGCCAACATAACGGCCGAACAAATTCGAGCGCTTGCAGGTTGGGATCCCAGCGCAGATCCAGATACTGAAATTCAATTCACCCCGGCTCGTGTCATCATGCAAGATTTCACTGGAGTTCCGTGCGTAGTGGATTTAGCAACGATGCGCGAAGCGATTGTCGAATTAGGTGGCGATGCCTCCAGAGTAAATCCATTGGCACCAGCCGAGTTAGTTATTGACCATTCAGTCATCGCTGACATGTTTGGTACCAAAGATTCTTTTGAACAAAATACTGATATTGAATACCAACGAAACCAAGAGCGATATCGCTTCCTTCGTTGGGGTCAAGGCGCCTTTGATGAATTCAAAGTCGTCCCACCTGGGACTGGAATTGTCCACCAGGTAAATATTGAATATTTGGCACGCGTTGTAATGACTCGAAATGTCGATGGCGTTTTGCGGGCATACCCAGACACTGTTGTTGGCACTGATTCTCATACCACCATGGTCAATGGTCTTGGCGTACTGGGGTGGGGCGTAGGCGGAATTGAAGCCGAGGCCGCACTTCTTGGACAGCCAGTTTCTATGTTGATTCCTCGTGTGGTCGGATTCAAACTCCATGGAACTATGCCGATCGGAACTACCGCTACTGACCTGGTACTCACGATCACCGAATTACTTCGAAAGCATGGCGTGGTTGGTAAATTCGTAGAATTTTATGGTCCTGGAGTCACAGCACTTCCCATGGCCAACCGAGCCACCATCGGAAATATGTCGCCGGAGTACGGCTCTACCTGCGCAATCTTCCCTATCGATGAAGAAACCTTGAAGTACCTTGCCTTGACCGGCCGCACTAGCGATGAAATTAATCTGGTCGAGTCATATGCGAAACGAATTGGTCTCTGGCACAACCCAGATCATGAACCAAGGTTCTCGGAAAGATTAGAGCTAGATCTGGGTTCAGTCGTCCCCTCTATCTCTGGGCCTAAGCGACCTCAGGACCGTATTTCACTCTCGCAGGCAAAGTCTGCGTATGAAACTATTTCACCAACTTACTTCTCGGAGAAAACCAGTCAAGATCCAATTGCGGTTTCTGTGAATGGAACAAAGACTTCGGTTCAAAATGGTGCTGTAGTAATTGCATCGATTACTTCGTGCACCAACACTTCTAATCCATCAGTGATGATTGGTGCTGCCCTGCTTGCTAAGAAGGCAGTTGAAAAGGG